>JANWVU010000043.1 GCA_025056465.1 Verrucomicrobiia bacterium
ATCCAAGCCAACCCACATTCGCTGACGGCGGGTGCGTGGCCGCAGCTTCGATGCGCCTGAACCCGGTGCGACACGATGCGACTCGTCCACATTCTCGGCATGGTGCTGACCCAACTCAGCGTCGGCAGCCTCGTGATGATGGCGCTGCTGTCGCCCCGCGAGATCCGCACCAGTTTTTTCACGTTCAACAGCCTAATGGCGGCTGTGCTGGCATCGTTCGCGTTGTGGGCCGAGCTTACCGGGCCGACAACAACACGCGAAGCCCTACCGGCGCTTGGCCCGGTGATTGTTGCCGCCGCTCTGGCTGGAGGTGCCTTCCGTCTGGAAAAATTCGTGATTGCGCAGTTGTTGGTCGTCTTCGCCACTGCATGGGGCTTGGTGATCGCCGTCTGGCCGATGATGGGGAATGCTGTTGCCGCGCGCGCTCTCCAAGCGCAGAGCATGTGGATGCTGAGCATTGGCGGCGTGCTCGGCGCGTTGCTTTTGGGTGCGGTGCACATTTCGATGGTGTTGGGGCATTGGTATCTGGTCATGCGAGCACTGTCATTCGACCACTTGCGCCGAATGAATAGGATCCTCCTCGGTGCGCTTGTGGTGCGCGGGGCGTGGTTCACAGCCACGGTGTTTGGGTTGAGCCGAACCGATCCGTGGTTGGCCACGGAGTTGTTGTCACCGTTGTGGTCGGCCAGTGGCCTGTTGTTTTTCACACTGATGCGTCTGCTTTGGGGATTGGCGCTGCCGGTGGTCTTGGCCTTCATGAGCCTGCGCTGTATCGCGGTGCGACACAACCAAGCAGCGACCGGCTTGCTGTACTTGTGCGAGGTCAGCGTCTTGTTCGGCGAGTTGTTCGCCGCATACCTCCTGCTCTGAGGACAGACCTCGAAGGAAAAATGGTCGGGACGGCGGGATTTGAACCCGCGACCCCTTGCACCCCATGCAAGTGCGCTAGCCAGGCTGCGCTACGTCCCGACTCTCCCCGCCCAGATATCCGGATATTTCCCCTAACCCACATTCAAAGCAAGCCCGTTCGTTGTGCCTGAGCTGACAGACGTGCGCGCTTATGACCAATTTTGAAGGTCTTGCAACCCAAGCCCAAATTGCTGGACTGGGAAACTACTCGCCGATCGTCGGATGCACACATGGCTAACGTTACGGTATCGGTGGTTGATTTTTGGTGAAATCGGGGCGCGTTTCAGGTATCGGGCAAAGGCCAACGATTGCGATGGAGCAAACTTTACATGTGGCGGCACTCCAAACTTACTCCGGTGGCTGTCGAGCCGGCGCACTGCATTGGATCGAGCAGCAGAGTGCCGTAGCAGCGATGTGTGATGTGAAGGGGATTCTGTTCGCCCAACACCACCTGCCGACAAGCCCAGAAGCATCCCGCGCCCTGGTTCATGGCGCCATTATGCTTGAGGATCAGCCCGGTCAAGTCTTGCAGACGGTGGCGTGGTCCTCATGAGTATGAGCGGCACAAAATTTGTCCCCGGTTTGACGCTGCGCTCGCTGGCGGTGGGGCTGCTGGCGGTCATGCTGATGGCGATGCACATCCAATTTGTGGAGGTGATACTCGCCGACCCCAGCGCAGTAGCTGAACATGCGTTGCCGATTCCGGCCATGGCAGTGTTTTTCGGGTTGTGGCTGGTCGTGGTTGGGTTGCGGGCGTTGACCCGCCGTGAACTCCTCAATCGGGCCGAGTTGTTCTGCGTGCTGATGATTTTGCTGATGGCCGCCCCCCTCATGTCGCAGGGCATGTGGCATCGGTTTCTCGGTTTGTTGGCGGCCACGCCGCGATCGGAAAACTTTCATTACCTCGACGCCTTCAACGACAAACTCTGGCCCCACGGACCCAATCTTTTCGCGGACCGATTCGAGTCCGCGGCGACGCGCGGGCAGGCCACATGGACCGAAGCGGCCCTCGACGACCGGCGAACGGTGCGCGCGGTGCAGTTGCGCAATAACCAGCTCGGGGACGTTAGCAGCGTGGACATCGCGGTGCCGGTGACCACCGACAGCCATCGCGGCTTGGTGCCCGGAGAGCCGTATCTGGTTAGCGTGCTGGCTCGGGGTGAAAATTTTGCGCCTCAAACCCGCATCTTCATTCGTGCCACAGATCCCACCGGCAAGGGTTTCACCGAGCTGTTAACCTCTGCGGAGGAGCAGCGCGTCACGTTCGTGCACCCGCGTGGATTTCAGCGGTTGGCTTTGTATGGGGTGAAACTTTTTGCGCCCGCCGAGGCCGAGCACGTCACCATCAGTTTCGGTTTAAGCGGTCCCGGCACGGTCGTGTTGGCGGACCCGAAATTGTTCAGCGTGGCGGCGCTGGAATGGGCGTACAGCGGTCGTGTGGAAGTCAGCGCGGAAGAGGCGGCGCGCTTGGCCCCGCATGAGCGCGCGGGTGTGTTGGTGCGGCCGGCCCGATGGTTGAGTTGGGAGGGCCTTTGTTACGTCGTGACGGCCTACATCCCGGTGCGAGCGTGGATCACGCCGGCGGTGGCGTGGTCCAGTTTGGTGCTGCTGTTGTTAGCCGCCACGTTTGCCATCGCGGTGTTGATGCGGCGGTTATGGGCGGAGCATCAACGGTATTTGTTCCCCACGTTTCAGATCCCGGCCCTCTGGCTTGCCGGCAGCGGGGACGAGCCGTCTATTTGGCGGCGCCGGGCGTTGTGGGTGGGGTTTGGCTTGGCGTTGGTGTGGTGTTTGATGCGCGGCTGGCAGTTTTATAATGCCAACGTGCCCAACCTCAACGTGGCGGTGAATCTTGGCGATTATCTGAGCGACCCCGGCTGGGGCGGCATGTGGCAGATTACCTTTTCGCTGTCCGCGATTTTTCTGAGCCTGTGCCTTTTCATGGAACTCAACGTGTTGTTAAGTCTCGTAGTGGGCTACCTCGCGTATCGCGCGTTGTTCTGGATTGGCTCACGCACCGGTTGGGATGCGATGACCGGGTACCCTTTCCCCTTCGAACAAGCCATCGGCGCCTACTTGGGCTACACCGCTATCGTAGTGATTTTGTCATGGCGGTACTGGCGTGAACTCGGTGTGGCGCTACGGCAAGGCCGGTGGCCCGAGCGCACGGTCGAGGCATTGTCGCCCCGTGTAGCTGTCGGGTTGTTAGTGAGCAGTTTCGTCGGCGTGTATTTGTTGGCCCGTTGGTTGGAAGCACCGGCGCAACCGCTGCTGATATACTTTGGGTTCTTGGTTACGATTGGATTCGTCGCCGCCAAACTGCGCGCGGAGTGCGGTTTACCATGGGGTTATTTTGCACCGTACAACGCCATGCTGTTTGTGGGGTTGCTCGGCGGCATGCTGACATTTGGTCCTGCCGCCATGCTGATCTGTCTGATCGCATCGGGTTTTCTCACCGTGGCGGTGTTCTTTTACCTACCGGGATTGCAGGTGGAGTTGGTTGAGTTCGGTCGTCGCTGGAATGTGAAACCCCGGCATCTCGTCTTAACGGCGTTGTTGGGCGCGTTGGCTGGCCTGCTTGCCGGTGGGTGGGTGTTTCTTACCAACGCCTACGCTCTCGGCGGCGATTCCATCAAATACCAATGGGCGTTTCAACAAGACTGGTTCTTCTACAGCTACCGGCACGAACTGACCCGCGCCACCGCCGCAATGCTGGGCCAGGGCACCGCCACGGCCAGTGGATGGCAACCCTCCACGTGGGCTTACGTTTTTGGCGGGGCAGGCACCGTGATTCTGACAATCATTCGCCAAATGGCACCGGGTTTTTGGTTCCATCCGATTGGCTTTATCCTGGGGTCGTCGCACTTCGCCAGTGCTATTTGGGGAAGTGCCCTGCTCGCGTGGATAATCAAATGGATTTGCTTGAAACTAGGCGGTGCACAGTTCTACCGGCAAAAGCTCGTTCCGTTCGCGGTTGGCGTGTTTCTCGCCGCAGTGGTCAGTGTGTTGTTTTTCAACGTGCTCGCCATCTACTTGCGTGCTACCGGCATTGAGAACACATACGGGGGCATGCCGTAAATGCGACCCCACATCCGTGAGTAGCAACGACTCGCAAATGTCATCGGACACATCATGGTGCTCTTTATTTTCTTGCGGCAGATCATCTATAACTCGCGTGTATCACACTGGCCTACAACTATGAGTCGCTCACGGTCGCACTCAAAACGAGACCGTCCCGGCTATCCTGTTGACATACAGCGAAAACAGGCAGCCACCACTTCCACCGTTTGATGAACTCGATCAGCACGAGGGATCAAAACATGCCTGGGTGGTTTCCGCTGGTCTTTTTCTTGGCAGCCAGTTACGCAACCTCATTCGTGGGTGGCATAACGACCAGCTTGTCGGTGTCCGATTGGTATGCCGCGCTGCGTAAACCGACATGGACCCCGCCGTCATGGATTTTCGGGCCAGTCTGGATGTTTTTATATACAGCGATGGCCGTGGCAGCGTGGTTGGTCTGGCGACGCGTAGGTTGGTCGACGGCGCTCTGGTGGTGGGCAGCCCAACTTACCCTCAACGCGTTGTGGTCCCCGGTGTTTTTTGGATTGCGGCGCCCTGATTGGGCACTTGCAGTTATTGTCGTGTTGTGGGTCGCCATCGTAATAACCGCAGCAACGTTCTGGCGTATCGCAACAACGGCTGGCCTGCTCTTCATGCCCTATCTCGCATGGGTGACATTCGCAGCCATCCTAAATTTCACCATCTGGAGACTGAATGCCGATTTGGTGCGCTAGCGTTACCGCCATCGGCGCCCGTTTTTCTTCCCACCAAGCCAGCAAAGTTTGTCGATCCGTTAGCGTGCCTGAGTGACGCGGAAACCGAGCGACGCACTCAGCCAAGGTCCGATTTGCAATGTGCCACAGTCAACTGGCGCATTGGTAGGTAAATGAGTTGGACGAGGCTCAGATTCACTCGGTCAGTGATTTCGGATGGACATCCATTGGCTCGTTTGGGTTTGTCTACACCATACCGAAAGTTTCGGTGTATCATTCGGCCGGCTATGAAGCACCTCAGCGCAAACGAATGTCTTTGGCTTTTGAAAACACTCGAAATGCGGTTCGACAAACACCCCAATCGTCACCCAGGATTGAATTGGATCGAGGTTGCACACCGGTTGCGAGCCAACGCCGATAAATTGCGGTCGCTTTACCAGATGGAACAAACCGGTGGGGAGCCTGATGTTGTCGGTCGCGACCCGCAAACCGGTGGATTTATCTTCTTTGATTGCGCAGGCGAGTCACCAAGTGGCCGTCGCAGTCTTTCCTACGACCGCGCTGCGCGCGAGTCGCGAAAAAACAACCCGCCCTCGTCCAGCGCCGTCGAAATGGCCGCTGCCATGGGCGTGGAGTTGTTGACGGAATACGAGTATTGCCAACTCCAACAACTCGGGGAGTTCGACACCAAAACGTCGAGCTGGTTGCAAACCCCACCAGAGATCCGTCGGCGGGGCGGGGCGTTGTTCGGTGATCGTCGTTACGGGCGCACCTTCATCTATCACAACGGCGCGGAATCGTACTTTACGAGCCGAGGTTTTCGGGCCAAGCTGATCATCTGAACAGTTAACTCAGACCAACGCCAGGCACGCCTGCGCGCGTCCTAACAGTCGGGACCATGACAGCTCCGCGGACGGACTCGCAAGGCCTTCCGGCAGTAATCAGGAGCCATGACGAAAACGCGGCTGAGTTGCAGCTAGAGTGGCAACTCGCAACGGAGCTCGCTCCGGCCCGAACCCACAACTTGTTCTGTCCCATCGGGGAGCTTCACCGTCGCCGTCGATCCGGCCGGCACCAAGAGAGTTAGTTGAAAGTGCGACCGGTCCCGCTCCCACCTCACTTCAATCGTGCCCGCTCGCAAATGCCGCCTCGTGCGCGCCCAAGCCAAATTGCCGACCGGATTCGGACGCACGAAGAAGTGCCGAAAGGCAGGTCGCTGCGGGTCCGGAGCCAAACCCGCCACATACTGAAACATCCACGCAGAAATATCACCAAACATGATATGATTTCGCGAGGTGTCACCGGCCCAGGTTTCCCATAGCGTCGTTGCACCTTGTTTCAACCAATGCATCCAGCCCGGATAATCGGGTTGCGTGATGATTCGATATGCAACCTCCGCGTATCCCTCTTCCGCCAACGCCCGCGGAATCCATTTTGCTCCTAAGATTCCAAAATCTGCTTTGTAGTTGTTACCCTGAACTGCGCTAATCAAATTTCGCAACACTGCCTCGCGCTCCTCTCTAGGTACGAGGCCATTCGCTAAGGCGCCCCCCAACGAGGTCGCTTCACCATTCCCGTAGACCCCGTTGCCACGGTAAAAGTTTCGATGAAAAGACGCCCCAATTTCTTCCGCTAAAGCCTCGTATGAGTGGGAATCCTCAACGTGGCCTAAGACCTGCGCACAACGGGACAAAAGCAAAGCATCCAAATAGTAATAAATCGTGGAAGTCAATTCCACCGGCGGCATACGCGATTTGTCTGGATGGCACCAATCGCCTAAACCAAAAGCCACAATCGAGTCTTCTGCCCGACTCGTCAGATAATCAACGTACCGCCGCATCGCGTCATAGGCGCACTCAAGGATCTTAGTGTCGCCCTCGAATACGTAAACTTGCCACGGAATAATCACGAGCGCACTGTCCCACGCGGGGCCGTTACCCCAATTGTAACCCCAGCCCGCCGACGGTGCGATCCCTGGTAACTGACCACTTGGACGTTGCGTGTCCACGAGCGTTTGCACCCAATGTCGATACGACAACCCCGCCTCAAAGTGAAACAACCCTGTTTCAACAGCCACTTGTGCATCCCCGGTCCAGCCATTTTTCTCCCTATGCGGGCAATCCGTGGGGATGCCCACAAAGTTGCTCTCATAAGACCGCACGGTGCACGCCTCTAATGCGTTCAAATCAGGATCGGAACACTCAAACCAACCAATCCGCTCAAACCCGGTCCGCACGACGCACGCGGTTAGCTCAACCACCTCCGCCGCTCCGCTCACTGCGACGTATTGAAAGCCATGGTATGTAAATCGCGGTGCCCACCTCTCCACGCCGACCCCTTTCAGGATGTACCGGTCGGTTTGGAAGTCCCCCTGCAACACAAATCGCCCGATATCCCTCTGATCCAACCTTCCGTCGGAACCCAACCGCTCCCCGTACTGCAATACCATCTCCGTCCCCGCTGGTCCCCGGGTCGCCAACTCTGCCCAACCTGCGATATTCTGCCCAAAATCAAACATTCGCGTACCATCCGGCAACGTCCACTGTCTAACCGCAGACAAGCGGGCCACGATGCGGCACCCCGGCATTGTTTGCTCTTCCATCACCCCGCCCGGTGGCGCAACCAACCCCACCGCCTCCCAACTCGAATCGTCATAGCCCGGTGACGTCCAATCTCCCAACTCTCGCCGCGCATCATAGGTCTCCCCGTTCCGTAACCCGTCGAAGAGTATCGGCCCGGTAGTCACACGCCACGTGCCATCCGACACGACCACTAACCTCCCATCCTGCTCCAACTCCAACCACAACTTCGGATAGTCTCGCCACGGAGCCTTGTCGAAATGCCACACCTCAGCGGTGTGACTGTTGTACCAACCATTGCCCAAAATGACTCCCAATGCATTTCGACCAGCACGTAAATTGACCCGGTAACTCACAAACCGCACGCGTTTGTCATATTGCGTCACGACCGGCTCCAGCACTGTGTCGCCAACCCTCTCCCCGTTTAGCCACACCTCGTGGTAGCCCAGTCCGCAAACCCGTAGCTTCGCTTCACCCGCGCGCGAGGACTCAAACTCCCGACGCAAAAAAGGCGCAGGTAAAACCTTCGCTCGCCAATCCCTCGCAAAGACATTGGGAAAACCAATCCACTGAGCGCGCACTGACTTACCCCGCGACGTATGCATTTGCATGGCGCGACCGTATAGTCAAAAAACGACTCGTATCACACGAAAATTATCCCGCGCATCATACGATACCCCTGACACTGCTCATGCGGTTCCACGCGCCTCCCGTGGCGAACCCGGTATAATCACGCAACAGGTATGACTACGAGAATGTAACCTTTCGAGGATGATCCTCGGGACGCTTACTCAGGGCCAAACTCAGTCGCTGCGTGTCGGACCGACTCGATAAATCGTCGAAGCTTCTCCGGATCCTTGCGCCCTGGCTCGCGCTCCACACCGCTGGACACATCCACCGCATACGGTCGCACGATCCGAATGGCCTCGGCCACATTGTCAGCTCTTAACCCACCGGCCAAGATTAACGGTGCGCGTACGAATTCCCGCGCGCGCACAGCCAAACGCCAATCACTCGTCTTGCCGGTGCCCCCTTGCGCCGCTGCGTCGTATGTATCCAGTAAAATTGCATCCACGTCGTAGGTCGCCGCCAATCGCAACGAATCTTCATCCCGCAGCCGAATCGCCTTGATACTTTTGGCACCAAACTTCGCACAAAAACCCGGTGGCTCTTCACCATGAAATTGCAGCGCAGTTAGCAAACACTCGTTCAACGCCCTCTCGATCTCGTACTCCAGCTCATCCACAAACACGCCCACCCGCGCGACGAATGGCGGCAACCGATGACAAATGTCAGCGGCCGTTCGCACGCTGACATGGCGGACGCTCTTTGGGTAAAACACAAACCCCAACGCATCCGCACCCAATTCCACGGCCAACATCGCGTCGTCGAGATTTGTGATCCCGCAAATCTTGATTTTGGTCATCCGCTAGCTGGGGCTCCCAACAATTCTCGCACTTTAGCGGCCACGTCGTTACTGCGCATCAATGACTCGCCGACCAAAATGGCCTTCACGCCCGCGCGCTGGACGCGCTCGACATCGGCCCGCGTGTGGATCCCACTCTCAGCAACCACCAACCGATCGGAAGGCACCCGTGATGCCAACCGCTCCGTGGTTGCGAGGTCGACCGTAAACGTCCTCAAATCGCGGTTATTGATGCCGATGAGCTCCGCCCCACTGTCCAACGCCCGTTGTAACTCTTCCTCGTCGTGAACCTCGACCAAGGCCGGTATCTTGAGTTGCCGGGCTAAGGCCAAATACTGGCGAAGCTGTGCCCCATCCAAGATCGCAACGATCAGTAAAATCGCATCTGCCCCCCGAGCTACCGACTCGTAAATTTGCAACTCGTCCACGATGAAGTCCTTTCGCAACACCGGCAGCTTCACCACGGCCCGGATCTGTTGCAGATATTCGATTCGCCCTTGGAAAAACTTCTCATCCGTCAGCACTGACAAGGCCGCCGCACCCGCCGCCCGATATTCTTTGGCGATTGCCACCGGCTGAAAATTCGTCGCGATCACCCCTGCCGAGGGCGACGCTTTCTTCACCTCGGCTATCAGTGCCAACCCCGTGGTGTTGCGAAGCGCACCCGCAAAATCCCGGTAGTCCTGGCGTTCCGCAGCCAGTTCATGAATGGCGGTCTTTTGCAAACGCAGCCGATCCACCTCGCGCCGCTTTTCTGCGACGATTTGTTCCAAGATCTTCATTCGTCGTCTGCCACACCGGCCTTCCGATGACGCGGCCGCCCGGCTTTCAGCCAGGCGCTAATGAATGGGTCAAGCTCGCCATCCATCACCGCTTGCACGTCGCTGGTCTGATACCCGGTACGCAAGTCTTTCACCAACTGATACGGCTGGAAAACATAGCTGCGGATTTGGTTCCCAAAAGCAATCGCACCTTTCTCGCCGTAATATTTCTCCATCGCCGCGCGCTTCTCGTCCTGTTGTTTCTCGTACAGCCGTGCCCGCAACATCTTCATGGCCAACTCCCGATTCTGGTACTGGCTGCGCTCGCTCTGACATTGCACCACAATCCCGGTGGGGATGTGCGTCATCCGCACCGCGGTCTCCACTTTGTTGACGTTCTGCCCGCCTCGTCCTCCGGCCCGAAACGTGTCCACTTTGATGTCCTCGGGCTTAATCTCAATCTCCGCATCCTCGATCTCCGCGAGCACGTCCACCGACGCAAACGACGTGTGCCGTCGTTTGTTCGCGTCGAACGGCGAGATCCGCACCAATCGATGCACGCCGCGTTCCGCTTTCAGATAGCCGCACGCGTAGGGCCCGCGAATATGCAACGTCGCGCTTTTGATCCCCGCCCCTTCCCCTGGCTGGATATCAAGCATCTCCACCTCAAAACCGCGATGCTCGCAGTACCGCTGATACATCCGCAACAACATGTTCGCCCAATCGCAACTCTCTGTCCCACCGGCTCCCGCGTGGATCGAGAAAATGGCATTCGACTCGTCATGCGGCTCGTTCATCAAATTCTCTAACTCAAACTGATCAAATCGCTCCCGTGCCGCGCGCAATTCGCGCTCAATCTCGCTGGGCGCCTCGCCCAACTCCAACAACACCTCAGTATCCGAAATGCGACGGTCCAACTCTCGTAGCATGTCCAGTTGTCGCCGCAGCCGAGTCGCTTCGTTGGTGATCGTGCGGGCCTGAGTTGGATTGTTCCAAAAATCCGGTCGGCTCATCTCCCGTTCGAGCTCCGTGAGCCGACCCCGCAGTTTTTCCTCGTCAAAGATACCTCCGCAACGCCGTGTGACGTTGGCGGAGGTCAGCCGTCTCAGACTTAATTTCTTCCAGAAGCATATCCGTATGTTGTGCCGGTCGCGCGATCGTTGTCAACCACCCGCTACCGTCGGCGAGCCTCCGACCTCCGCGCACTTGCCTGCCGGTGGACCAACTCACGCTGCAATCGTCGTTCCAATTCGACCAAGTCTGCCGGCATGGGCGCGCGCCATGTGACCCGTTGTTGCGTTGCCGGGTGCGTGAGCTCCAGAGACTCCGCATGCAACGCCTGCCGCTCGATCCAATCTCCACCCCCACGCGGGTGATACCGGCGGTCTCCCAACAGCGGCAACCCCTCCTGCGCCGCTTGCACGCGAATCTGATGTGTCCGCCCTGTTTCCAATCGCAACCGCAATTTCGTAACCGGCCCGAACTGCTCCACCACCTCATAATGCGTGATCGCCTCAACGGTACCGGCCCGCCGCGGCGCCTCACCGACCTGCCCCACTACCCGCTGACGCATCTTGTCCTCATCAAAGCGCACGAGATGACGCCACGTGCCCCGCATCGCCGCTGGCTGTCCTTCTACAAATGCAAGATAGGTCCGTCCCACGGTGTGCTTCGCAAACTGGTCAATCAAATGCGCCCGGGCCGTTGGATTCATCGCAAAACACAACACCCCGCTGGTGTACTGGTCCAGCCGATGCACTGGCATGGGGCGCAAGCGCCGAAACATCGGCGGCGACTCGTCACCCGCCAGCCAAGCCCCAAATACGCGTAGCGCCGATTGGGGTTGCCCCGGTGCCGGTACTGCTAACAAACCCGCCGCCTTGTTTACCACCGCCAAATCGCGGTCAAGATACAAAACAGACAGGTGCGAATGAATGCGGCGCGGCGGTCGCGGTGTCCAAGCCAGTTCATGACGGGGCGCCAACTCGACCTCGGCCGACTCAACGACCTCGGCGCTTGCCTGCCGAATCACAACGCCATTGACGCGCACCCGCCCCTGTTCAATCCACTTCTTGATACGTGTGCGTGGCGAATCGGGAAACCGCCTCTGCACCAACTCAACCAACTTCATGTGCTGAACCGTACCGGCACCTCACTTCAACGACCAGCGCAAACAAAAGCTTGGTTTGCAAGCTGCTACGGAGAGATCGCAGGTCGAACGATGCATCGTGAATTTAGCGATAACCATCGCAATCAGCGACAGTTGCACCGCCACCGCCCAGCGCGTGGAGGGAATCCATCCATGTCCTTTTTAGTAACACCATGGACAATTCTGCGCCCGTGCTGACGAAACAAACCCCCTCCGAACCCCAGACGGTCCGTCTGGGCAAACTGTTTGGCATCGCCGACCAGATCCAAGCGTTGTGCCTTGCGCGCAAAACGGCCGAAATTCGCGTCGTCAACGTCGTCCCTACCGGCCGTATCAACATCGTTGATGGGCAGGTGGTCCATGCCGAATTCGGCACTCGCCATGGATTGGATGCCGCCATCGAGCTGATCAACCACCCTGACCCTGAATCCGAGGTCGCGCCAGATGCTCCCTGCTCCCAACGCACCATTCACCTGCCCTACCTCCAACTTCTCTTGGAAGCCGCACAGCGGAAAGACGAAACCCCACCCTCAAAACATCCTATCACCGAAAGCCGGCTACCTCAGCCGGACATTAAGCTCTGGATCATTTTGGGTTCCCGCTCCTTTGAATGCGTCCTAAAACCCGGCGTGACCCTCGTGGGTCGCGACCAAGGAAGCGACGTCATCATCCCCGAACCAACCGTCTCCAAACGCCACGCCGCAATCGAAATCAGCGACGAAGGTGTGCTTGTGCGCGATCTCGACTCCACCAACGGCACCTACATCGGCAACCAACGCATCAGCGAAGCACGCGTCGCCGGTCGCGTGCGGCTTCGTTTCGGCTGCGTCAACGCCGTGCTTACCTGTCCGGTGCGACGCGACGACTAATCGCACTTTCTCGCTACCGGCTCCGACCTGAACTCGCTGTTGACCTGCGCGTCTATCCTTCACACACTCATAGTATGAATCCGGTAGAAGCCGACTTGGACCATTTCGACCCCGCCGTTCGTCGGCGAGCGCTCGAGCATCTCGCTGCCACTGAATCCTTCCCACCGCCCACCGATTGGCACAACCTGCATGCCCACACGTTTTTCTCCTACAACGCCTACGGCTACTCGCCCTCGCACTTCGCCTACCTCGCTCGCAAACGCGGGCTAGGTTTGGCCGGTATCGTGGATTTCGACGTGCTTGACGGTGTCGAAGAGTTTCACGAAGCGGGTCGCTTACTCCAACTCAAAACTGTCGCCAGCATCGAATCCCGCGTATTCGTCCCCGAGTTGGCTGACCGTGTCATCAACTCCCCCGGCGAACCCGGTATCGCCTATCACATGGGTGTCGGTTTCGTGCGCGCGCTCGAACATCCCCTGTTGACCCGCATGCGCCGCACCGCCGAACAACGCAACCGTGACCTGCTCGCCCGTGTGAACACGTTCACGGCACCCGTCACGCTCGATTACGACCGCGATGTTTTGCCGTTGACCCCGCGCGGTAATGCCACTGAACGCCACATCTGCGTCGCGTACGCCGCGCGTGGTTCACGAGAATTTTGGCGCGCAAAACTCGGCGATTGCCCTGAAGACCCAGCCGCCCTACAAGCCCTGATTCGCGCCAAAACCATGAAACAGGGCGGCGTCGGATACGTGCGGCCAGGACCCGATACATTCCCCGCCATGGCTGAAATGAATCAGTTCGTCCGCGAGGCCGGTGCCATTCCCACGATGACCTGGCTCGATGGCACCAGCCCCGGCGAGCGCGATCTCAACGCACTGTTCGACGTTGCCATCCACCACGGCGCCGCAGCCCTCAACATCATTCCCGACCGCAACTACCGGCCCGGAGTGCGGGATGAAAAATTGCAAAACCTCTACGATGTGGTCGCGACCGCCGAAAAACACGGCTTCCCCATCATCGTTGGCACCGAGATGAACGCCCCCGGCAACAAGTTCGTGGACGACTTCAACACGAACGAGTTGAAACCCTTGGTGCCCGTCTTTCTCAAGGGAGCTTTCATCGTCTATGCCCACACCCAACTGCAGCGACACACCGGCCAAGGCTATCTCAGCGACTGGGCAAGGAAACAGTTCTCGACGGTCCACGAGAAAAACGCCTTCTTTGAACGACTCGGCCGCATCCTACCGCCTAACGCCACCGCCGAGGACACCCGCCGAGCCGTGCAGCAACTGCTCGCGCAAACCTCCTCAGCGCACACGTGACAAACCCGGCGTGGCAGGTTACTCTCCGCTGCCGTCATGATCGCGACCTCCATTCCCCCAACCCAACGAGCGATTCAACTTACCGGCCCCGACCAACTGCAACTAACCGAATCGAAACCGGTACCCCGACCAGGGCCATACCAAATTCTGGCGCGTGTCGAAGTCTGTGGCCTCTGCTTTTCCGACCTCAAACTTCTCAAACAATTCGACCAACACCCGCGCAAATCTGCCGTTCGCGCCGGCTTGGACCAAAACGCACTGCTGGAAATCCCCAGTTACGTCCCCGGCAAACGGCCAACAGTTCCCGGCCACGAAACCGTCGTGCGCGTGGTAGCGGTCGGCGACAAAGTCCGCCATGCGCGGGTCGGTGGCCGGTATCTCGTGCAAACAGATTATCGCTGGTTGCCCACGGCGGCGGGTGCGTCAGCATTTGGCTACAATTTCGAGGGCGCATTGCAGGAATACGTGTTGATGGATGAGCGCGCGATTACCGCGCCGGATGGGGAATCGATGTTGATCCCCGTACCCGAAAACCTTCCGGCATCCGCGTTGGCCCTATGCGAGCCGTGGGCCTGTGTGGAGGACGCGTACGTGGACCGCCAGCGCCAAGCGTTTAAGCCCGACGGCAAATGCCTCGTCGTCGGTGACGGAGAGGTGAACGTTCCACATGCCATCCGCGCCCGGCCCGATTCCCTGCCGGACGGGTTATTCGACGACGTCATTTACTTCGGCCACGATCCGTCGGTCGTGGAGCAGTTGTTTCCCAAAATCGCCCCGCACGGCCTGTTGGTGCTGGTGCAATGCGGCGGCAAATTCGGTCGGCTCGTAACAACCGCCGTCGGCAAAATTCACTACGGCCCAATCCGCATCGTGGGTACCACCGGCCATGACGTTCGCGACGCGCTCGCTACCATACCGGCCACCGCCGAAATTCGGCCTCACGACAAAATCCATATTGTCGGTGCGGCAGGCCCCATGGGCCAGATGCACGTCATCCGCAATCTCTGCCAGGGCGTTCCCGGCATCCACATTTATGCCGGTGACCTCAGCGACGAACGATTGGCCAAGTTGGAAAAACTCGCTCGACCCTTGGCCGAGCGCTACGGGTTCGGACTGACCACCTACAACCCATCGCATACCAAGCCGACCGAGAAATTTACCTACATCGTGCTGATGGCACCGATACCGGCCCTCGTCGCCGAAGCGGTGTTGGACGCCGCACCCGGCGCCATAATCAACATCTTCGCCGGCATTCCCGCCGACAAAACCGCGCCCGTGGATCTCGATCAATACATCGCGAAACGTTGCTATTTCATCGGCACCAGCGGCTCGACCCTCGACGACCTCAAGGCCGTCCTGCGCAAGGTTGTCAGCGGCCAGCTCGACACCAACCTTTCCGTCGCGGCGGTTGCTGGTCTCGACGGAGCGATTGACGGAATTCGCGCCGTTGAAAAGAACACCATGCCGGGCAAAATCCTCGTCTATCCATCCGTCAAAGGTCTCAAGCTGACTCCCATCACCGAGTTGATCGGCGACCGGCAGTGGGACGCAGCTAGCGAACAGTCACTTTTGCAACGTTCATCCTGACCATGCACCTCGACCTTACCGGCAAAGTCGCCCTGGTCACCGGTGGCGGTCAAGGTTTGGGCGCGGCGATCTGCCAACGTCTGACCGCCGAGGGCTGCACGGTGATCGCCGCCGACATCAAAGGCACCGAACACAAGATGGACGTCACCAACGAAACGGAGGTGCGTGAGTTGTTTGACCGGGTTACGGCTCAACACGGTCGGCTCGATATCGTCGTCGCCAACGCCGCCATCCTAATTGCCGAGCCAATTGACATCGCCGATGCGGACAAATGGCGCGCAGTGATCAACGTTAATCTCGTCGGCAATTTCCTCACCATCAAACACGCCTGCCGGATCATGAAACCTCAGCGTCGAGGCGTAATTATTCAGATCAATTCTAAATCCGGCAAGCGCGGCAGCGCCGCCAATAGCGCCTATGCCGCCAGCAAATTCGGCGGGATCGGCTTGGTGCAGAGCGTCGCCCTCGAGATGGCTCCGTACAACGTCCGCGTCAACGCGATCTGTCCCGGCAATCTTCTCG
>JANWVU010000044.1 GCA_025056465.1 Verrucomicrobiia bacterium
CACCACATCGCACGGCCTCATCCACTGCCTCGGGCCGCCGCGCCCAGACCACCACCCGCTGTGCCAGTTTACGCTGTCGCGCCGCCAGCCCGACCGACCCGCCCAACAATCCCGGCCCCAAAATCGTCAACTGCGAAACCATCTTCGCGGCTTTCTAACAACAAACCCACCCCCTGACAACCTCTCAACCCTCGTCTGCCGCACACCAAACAACCCCGCTGCGAGTGATGCAACGTGCGCCGGGGGCGGACTTGCTTCGCCATTGCACCGCAGGCATGATGCGGTATAGTCAGCGGCCTTCGCGACGACCCCGTCGTCTAGCCAGGTCCAGGACACCGCCCTTTCACGGCGGTAACACGGGTTCGAATCCCGTCGGGGTCGCCACCACCGCACGCGCCACGACCAGGCGAGCGCGTCACCTCACCCCTCGCGAAAATCTTGCCCGGCACCTATCCGCCATGGCGTCCGTTCGTCGCCGTTCAGGATGAGTCGAAGGCGTGCGGCGCGTGATTCAGGTGTGCTGCCAAAGAGCGACAAACGCACCGTCCATCTGGTCACGCGGTGGGAAGAGCGTGCGCTGAATTTTCGGAGCCGGTAGGCCGCTAATGACCTCTTCGTTTTCTTCCGGCTCCAAACTGCACGTGCTGTACACGAGCGCGCCACCGGGGCGCACGAGTTGGAACGCGCTTTCCAATAAGGCGCGTTGGAGCGCGGCCAGTCGCGGCAGTTCTTCCACACGCAATCGCCAACGCAAATCGGGTCGGCGACGCATCACACCGGTGTTGGAACAGGGCGCGTCCACGAGCACGCGATCGAACCGCTCGCCGCGCAGGCAACGCTCCACGCGCGTGCCATCACAGGCCAGCGTAGCAACAATCGTCACGCCGAGGCGCCGGCAATTCTCCGTCACCTTGGCCAACCGGGTGTTGGAGGAATCCACCGCGATGATGCGACCGTGGTTGTTCATCTTCTGCGCGAGATAGGTGGTTTTGCCTCCCGGTGCGGCGCAGAGGTCGAGCACCGACTCACCGGGTTGAGGATCGAGCAGGTCCACCGCCAGCAGCGTGGATGGGTCTTGAAGATAAAACGCGCCTTCCGCCCAGGCGGTCGAGGCGAACAACCCGGCAGGGTCGGTGACCCGGTAACACAACGGATGCCGGTCGCTGGGCACAAGACAGGCCGGTAGGGTTGAGTCGGCGACGTGGCGCAGCGTGTTGCGGCGCGCGTAGAGCGGCGGCGGTTGGTTGTTCCACTCGCACAACGCGATGGTTTGCTCCTCGCCGTACCGGGCCAGCCATCGCTCCCACAGCCATTGCGGGTGCGACCAGCGAATCCACGGCGGCGCCTCCCGCAGCACATCGGGATCCGCCTGGCGCAACACAGCATTGACCAGGCGCGCTTCCGCTGCGGAGACACGCGCCTTGGCCAACTCGACCGTTTCGTGAACGGCGGCATGAGCCGGTAACTTGAGGAAATGTAGTTGGTAAAGCCCAAGTTGAATGAGCGCGGACACGACCGGGCGCGGTGTTTTTGGCACGGCGCGTTGTTGAATAAACTCGAGCGCGGCGCGGTGGCGGAGCCAGCCGTAAAACAAATCCATCGTCAGCGCGCGTTCCGCGGTTACGGCATCGAGCAGCTCGTCGGCCAGCGATCGCGAGCGTTGCCACCGCAAAATCAAATCGAGCGCCTGGGCGCGGGCATTCACACCGGCAGGCTAGTGCGCGTGAGCATGTTCGCGCAAGTCGGCAGCGGTGCGAGGTGCGACGGAGGAGTCGTTTCGTGGTTATCGGAAAACGCGGGCGATGTTTTGCGGAATTGACCCGGTAGGCTCCTGCGCTCAGACTCGCCGCAAGTGAAAGCGCCGGCGGCCATCTCCACGGAGTTTATTCGTCGGATTCCCAAAACCGACCTGCACGTGCATTTGGATGGGTCGTTGCGGTTGCCGACGTTGATTGAGTTGGCGCGGCAGCAACGGGTGCGCCTGCCATCGTACACGGAAGAGGGACTGCGGCGGCTCGTGTTCAAAGACCGGTATGCCAACCTACCGGAATATCTGAAAGGATTCGCGTACACCTGTGCGGTGATGCAGGACGCGGAGAGCCTAGAACGCATCGCGTTTGAGTTGGCCGAGGACAATCTCGCCGAGGGCGTGCGGTATCTGGAAGTGCGGTTTGCGCCGCAACTACACGTGCACGATCGGTTGCCGATGGAGAACGTAGTGCGGGCTGTGGTACGCGGTTTGGAACGCGCACAGCGACGTCACAACCGTTCCGCAGCCGTGCGGCAGGGCGACGACGTGCCGTTTTATTTCGGCGTGATTGTGTGCGCGTTGCGGTTTGTGGTGCCGACGATGTCGGAATACTACCGGCGCTTGTTCGCGGTGATGCCATACGCGCGCACGAAACAGGTCGCCGCCGCCGCGTCGCTGGAACTGGCACGCGCCGCGGTGGAGCTGGCGCGCAGGCGCGGCCTGCCGATTGTGGGGTTTGACCTTGCCGGAGCCGAGGCCGGTTATCCCGCCGAGGATCATCAGGCGGCGTTCCAGTACGCGCACTCGAATTTTCTTCGCAAGACGGTTCATGCCGGGGAAGCCTACGGGCCGGAATCCATTTTTCAGGCCATCACGCGCTGTTACGCGAATCGAATCGGGCACGGCACGTGGCTGTTTGCGCATCGGATGGTGCAAAATCCGGCGATTGCCGACCCGGTGGCCTACACGCATCACTTGGTCGAGTACATCGCCAGTCAGCGCATCACGATCGAGGTGTGTCTGACCAGCAATGCCCAAACCTTACCGGCGATGCGCAACCTGGCGCGTCATCCGCTTCGCCAAATGCTCGACCACGAGATGTCGGTCACCATTTGCACCGATAATCGGTTGGTGTCCAACACCACGGTGACTCGCGAGCTGGAGTTGGCGGTGCAGAAGTTGCGTCTGACCCCGCGCGAGTTTCGCAATGTCATCGTGGCCGGATTCAAGGGCAGCTTTTTTCCGGGAACGTACCGGGAGAAACGCCGGTTCGTTCGGCAGGTGCTCGACCGCTACGAGAGGCTCGAGCGCGCGCTCGGCGGGCAGTGCGTCGCGGGAGATTTTGACAGCGGGCGGGGGCGGTCGGTATGATGCGCGCATCATGGTGAAACGAACCGTGTTGGAGAGGGGAGTGAGAACGACGTGTCAGAAGTGCGATTAAAAAAAGGCGAGCCGGTGGAGAAAGCGTTGCGGCGATTGAAGAAGAAACTCGATCGCGAGGGAACGTTGCGCGAGGCGCGGGAACACCGGCATTATCAAAAACCGAGCGAAAAGCGCCGACGAAAGGCGCGTGGACCGCGCATGATGAGCAGCGTGTAAAGGTCGCGACGGCGGGTCACGGCCAACGCTCGTCAGACGCGGGCGTTGGCCGGTTTTGTTTTGGCGCATGTGGGCATTTTCCAGTTGTTGGAATGCGCATCGGCATACGGACGGCCGCGAGATGTTGCGGGAAATCCGCGCGTTGGGTTTTGAGTATGTGGAGTTGGGACACAACACGCGGTTGTCGTTGTTTGACGGAATCCGGCAGGCCGTGGCCGATGGAGAGGTGCGGGTGTGTTCGCTGCACAATTTTTGTCCGTTGCCGGTGGGCCTGGTGGGACCGGCGCCCGATTATTATCTGCCGAGCGCCACCGATGAGCGCGAGCGGGCCAGTGCGGTGCGGCACACGTTGCGGACGTTGGAGTGCGCGGCGATGCTGGGCGCCGCGTTTGTGGTGTTGCACCTGGGACGGGTGCGCATGAGGTCGTACACGATGCGATTGCTGCGGATGGTGGAGGAAGAGCGGACCGACCAGCCGCGGTTTGCGCGATTGCGGGAGAAAGCGTTGGCGGTGCGGGCGCGCAAGCGAGAAAAGTTTTTGCAGCAGGTGTACCGCACGTTGGATGAGGTGGTGCCGCGGGCGAAGGAGTTGGGGATTCGGTTGGGGTTGGAGACGCGGTTTGCGTTGGAGGAAATTCCCAACCGGGAGGAGGTGGCCGGGTTGATCGCGCGGTACGGGAGCGAGGTGATTCAATACTGGCATGATGTGGGGCACGCACAGGTGCAAGAGCAGTTGGGTCTGGCGCGACATGAAGAGTGGTTGGAGACGTTCCGCGGGAACACGGCCGGGATGCATTTGCAGGATGTGGCGCCACCGGCCGACGACCATCGTCCGCCGGGCCAGGGTGAGTTTGATTTTGGGCGGTTGGCGCCGTTCGTGTGCGCGGGGCAGGCGTTGGTTTGGGAGATTCATCCGGGCTGGTCGGCGGAGCAAATCCAGGCCGGTATGACGCGAGTGAAGGAACAGTTGGTGGCAGGCCGATGTCCAGCAGTGTGAAAAAGCGGTTGGGGTTACTGGTGCGGGTGTTGGTTAGCGCGGGAATCCTCGCCTACCTGTTCAACGGCATTTTCCAGAAGGAAGCAGCGGGGTATTTCGAGCAGGCGGGGATTGATCCGCAAACGTTGCCGTGGGGCGAACGCACGCGCATCGTTTGGACGAAAGGACCTAACGCGTTGTGGGAGGTGTTTCAAGAGGTGGACCCGGTATGGTTTGCGGCGGCGGTGGCGTGCATGGGTCTGGTCAGTCTGCTATGCATCATCCGGTGGCGATGGATTCTGGCAATTCAAGGTATTCGGCTGAGTCTGCCGCGTGCCGGCTCGATTCATTTCATCGGGTTGTTTTTCAACGCGTTCATGCTGGGGTCCACCGGGGGCGATGTGGTGAAAGCGGTGTATGCGGCGATGGAGACGCGCCACAAAAAAGCGGAAGCCGTGGCGACGGTGTTGGTTGACCGGTTGGTGGGGTTGCTGTCGTTGTTTGTGGTGGCGTTGATCATGATGGGGTTGTTTTACCACCGCGTGTTCGATGATCCACGGTTGCGGACGTTCGCCCTGGTGACGTTGGCGGTGGTGGTAGGGACAGTGGTGTTTACCTTTGCGCTGTTTTGGAAGGGGTTGGCCGACAAACTGCCGCCGATGCGCGCGGGGTTGTTGCGGTTGCCGTTTTACGCCACGTTGAAACGGATGGTGGATGCCTACCGGGTGTATGCGATGCATCCGCGGTTGTTGTGGCAAACCACGCTAATCTCGTTTGGGGTGCATTTCTTCTCGATGCTCGCGATCTGTTTCGTGGGCCGCGGTTTGGTGATTGAGTCGGCCAACGGCTGGATTGATTACTTTTTGTACCTGCCGATCATCAACGCCGTGACCGCCATCCCGATCAGCATCTCGGGTTTCGGCGTGCGCGAACTGATGTACGCGCAGATGTTTGGCACGGTGGGGGTCAGCGCTTCTGCGGCCGTGGCGCTGTCGCTGCTGGGATATTTTGCGTCGTTGTTTTGGAGCGTCGTGGGCAGCGTGTTTTATCTGACCCACCGGCAGGAAGTGGCGCTGGCCAAGCAACAAGTCGCCACCGAACCTGAGTCGTTGTGAGGGAGACCGCGTTGAAAATCGTGCGCCGCCTGCGAGAGGCGGGACATTTGGCATATTTTGCCGGTGGGTGCGTGCGCGATCGGTGTTTGGGACGCGAGCCGCTCGATTATGACGTGGCAACCACCGCAACCCCTCAACAGGTGCAGGCATTGTTTACGCACACGATTCCGGTCGGCGCTCAATTCGGCGTGATCATCGTGCACGAGGACGGTCACGATGTGCAGGTCGCGATGTTTCGCACCGAAAGCGACTATCGCGATGGTCGCCATCCTGACGTGGTCCGACCCGGTACGCCCGAGGAAGACGCGCGCCGCCGCGATTTCACAATCAACGGTCTGTTTGAAGATCCAGTCAGCGGCGAAGTGATTGACTACGTCGGTGGCCGCGCGGATCTCGATGCTCGCGTCGTGCGTTGTATCGGCGACCCGCAACAACGGTTTGCGGAAGACAAGCTGCGATTGCTGCGTGCCATCCGGTTGGCTGCAAATCTGGATTTCACCATCGCACCGGAAACGTGGGAGGCACTGCGCGCACAGGCACAGGAAATCCGGCAGGTCAGCATCGAACGCGTGCGAGATGAACTGCTAAAGATTCTGACCCGACCGGGTGCCGCGCGCGGGCTGCAACTGCTTTCCGACAGCGGGTTGCTGGACGAAATCCTACCGGAGGTGGCCGCGATGCACGACGTGCCCCAACCCGCGGAGTATCATCCCGAAGGCGACGTGTTCACTCATGTGTGTTTGATGTTGGAATTGATGGCCGGCAAGGGGGGTGAATCGCGACCGTTGGTCGAGCCGGTTCTGGCGCTGGCCGTGTTGCTGCACGATGTGGGTAAGCCACGCACGCTGCAACAGGGCCCCGACCGCATTCGATTTCCTGAGCACGACCGGGTGGGAGCCGAGATGGCCGAGACGATTTTACGACGGTTGCGTTTACCGAATCGCGTGATTGAGGACGTGGCGTTGTGCGTCGCGGAACATATGCGGTTTCAGCACGTCCAGCAGATGCGTCCCGGCAAACTGCATCGGCTACTGACGCGACCCACGTTTGCGGTGGAACTGGAGCTGCATCGGCTCGATTGCCTCGCGAGCCATCGCAATTTGGAAAACTACGAGTTTCTGCGGCGCAAAGCGGAGGAGCTGGCGAAGAGCCCTCCGCCATTTGAACCATGGCTGGGAGGGGATGATGTGTTGACGGCGGGCGTCAGGAAGGGACCGTTGGTGGGGCAGATTTTGGAGGAGGCGGAGGAGTTGCAACTGGAGGGACGACTGCGGTCGCGGGCGGAGGCGTTGGCGTGGTTGCGCGCACGGGTCGCCAACCTTTCAGGCTCTCCTGAAGCAAAAGATACCGGCTGATGTTGTCGGGCGTCAGTAAGCCGACGAGCCTCCCGTTCTCCAACACCGGGAACCCTTGGTAGTGTTCGCTCATGACCTGTTCATGCACCCAGGCAACGTTGTTGCGGGGCGATAACACCGGTGGGTCAGGATCCATAATCTCGGCTACCGGTACGGCTTCGCCGCGTTGGTTCACTGTTTGGATCACGACCGGCCGAGTCACCAACCCCACCAACCGCTCGCCCTCCATCACCGGGAAATCGTCCTGACCCGTCCGATACATCGCCGCCAACACGTCTCGTATTGGCGTTTGCGGTGTCACCGTAACGACCTCGCGCGTCATCACATCGGCCACCTCCACCTCGCGCAACACGCTGCGCATCTTCACCGTTTTCTCCTCGCCCTCCGCGGCCAGAAAAATGAACGCCCCGAGCACAATCCACATCACGGAAAACTTCAACCCCGCCACGATGAACAACACCGCCAGCGCCTGCCCGGCCGTTGCGGCCACCACGGTGGCGCGCCGGTAGGACATCCACATCGCCAGCAACGCCCGCAACATTCGACCGCCATCCATCGGAAACGCTGGGATGAAATTGAAAACGAACAAACCCAAATTGACGCCCACCAACGTGCGCAACAGCCCCGGTAGGTCATCGGGGTAATGCACCCAGAGAAATTCGCGCGGCCAGCCGGTAACCGGCAACAACACGCCGGCCACCACCAGATTCATGAGCGGCCCCGCCACCGTAATGGCCATTTCGTGCCACGGATTTTCCGGTATGCTGCGCAACGCCGCCACGCCCCCGATCGGCAGCAGCGTGATGCTGCGCACCTCGACACCCAACCGTTGCGCCACAACACTGTGCCCCAGCTCGTGCAACACCACGCACGCAAACACCGCCAGCACCAATCCCACAGCCCAACCGGCACCACTGACGCCGCGCGCCAAAAATCCCTGATAGCCGATGAACGCCACCAACAACAAAAACGTGAAATGCAGTCGCAACGCGATCCCGAACACTCGTCCCAAGGGTAGTGACCACCGCATGACTCACCCGTAGCATCGCGCTACCGGACACGAAAGCGGAAAGTGCGCGGGCGGTGCGCTTGCGCCCGTTCCGCCGCGCGACTACCATGCCGGCGCATGCAGAAAATCCTCGTGGTGGATGACGAGGCGGACATTCGACGCGCCTTTCGCCGATTGTTTGAAGCGCCCGAGTTGCACGTGCTCGAAGCCGGTACGCCCGCGGAGGCGTTGACGGTGATTGCGCAGGAGCAACCCGACCTTGTCTGTCTCGACATTCGTCTCGGGGCGGCCAACGGGCTGGAGTTGTTGCGCAAATTGCGCCAACTGAACCCGCGTCTGCTCGTGCTGATGATGACCGCCTACGGCACGACGCACACCGCCATCGAGGCAATGAAGCTCGGCGCCTATGATTACGTCTTGAAACCCTTCGATGTTCCCCAACTCAAGACTGTCATCACCAGCGCGCTAAAAGCCGCGCGCGACATGCGCGAGGTGGTCAGCTACCAGCCATTGTTGGACAAGGAGGATTACGCCGCCGGCATCGTCGGCAAAAGCGCCGCCATGCAAGAGGTGTTCAAGCGCATTGGTCAGGTCGCACCGACCGATGCCACGGTGTTGATCACCGGCGAAAGCGGTACCGGCAAAGAGTTGGTAGCGCGCGCCATCTACCACCACAGCGCCCGCGTGCAACAACCTTTCCTGGCCATCAATTGCGCCGCGATACCGGAAAACCTGTTGGAGAGCGAGTTGTTCGGTCATGAGAAAGGCGCGTTCACCGGCGCCGGCGAACGACGCATCGGCAAGTTTGAGCAATGCGACGGCGGGACGATCTTCCTCGACGAGATTGGCGACATGCCGCTCGCCACGCAGACCAAAATCCTCCGGGTGCTGCAGAACGGCGAGTTCCAGCGCGTCGGCGGCAATCAGACGATCCGCGTCAACGTCCGCGTGTTGGCGGCCACCAACAAAAATCCCGAACAACTGATCGCCGAGAAAAAGTTTCGCGAAGACCTGTACTACCGGCTCAATGTGATGCGAATCCATCTGCCGCCGTTGCGCGAGCGGCCCGAAGACATCCCGGTGTTGGTGGATTACTTCCTGCAAAAGGCCGGCAAGCGACCCATCGCGCCCGAAGCGCTCGCGCTGCTGCAACGCTACCCGTGGCCCGGCAATGTGCGCGAGTTGGAAAACGTCATTCAACGCGCTCTGGTCGTGGCTCGCAGCGATCGGATTCGCGTCGAAGACCTACCGGCCGAGGTTAGTGAAGGGCGTCCACCGCTGGCGACACCGTCGCCCGAGACGGTGGCAAAAACGGTGGATGAGGCTGTTGCGGTGTTGTTTGACCTCGCACGGCGCGACCCGCAGTTTCGCATCATCGCGTCGGTTGAGCGGGAGTTGATCGCGCGCGCGCTGCAAACCACTGGCGGGAATCAGGTCCACGCAGCCAAGCTGCTCGGTATCACGCGCGCCACGTTGCGCAAACGGATCGAGAAATACGGGATCGAGCGTCGTCTCGAGGTGAGCTAGCGATCGGGTTATCGGCTACCACGCGAGAATTCCCTTTCGCTCCATCTCAGCGATTTCTTCCTCCGACAACTTGTTGATCCCATCCGGGTCGGTGTTGCGCGCATTCAATTCCCGCAAGTATGCGGCTTGCGCCCGAGCCAACTCACGAATGTCTTCGGTAATGGGCGGGGTCGTGGTGTTGGTTATGACGCCAACCGATGAGCGTTGCGCATCCACCGGCGTGCTGGCGGATGGTGGCGGCAACGGGGGCGGCTCCGCGTGAAACACCGCGGTATCGTGGTCGTCGGCAGCCGTTGCGACCGGTTCGGAGGGTTGTACCTGCGCTTCGTGCATCGTGGCCAACACCACATAGCCGAGATAGAATGCGCATGCGGCGATTGCCAAAACTCCAACGGCAATCCATGAATGCATCGCCTTTGGATTGGAGCTGGGTTTCATGCTCACCGTCCTTCCGACCAGTTGGTGTACTCGAGCTTGCCACTGACCGCCGGATAATACGGTGGCGGTCGCTCAATAAACCGCGGGTCATAGCTGTAGTCTTTGTCATAACCGCTCACCATGGAGGAACCGCTGAATGTGCCGACCGCGCCTCGCGTGTCCTGAATGATGCCGCCATAAACATACAACGTACCGCGGGGCGGGCCGCTGTTGAAATTCACCACGCCGAAACTACCGGGGTCACCGCTACTGAGCTTGCCAGTGGCCATGATCGCCGCACTAATGCGCAGGTTGTTCGGCGCGGTGGTGTCCACCCAGACATCATCGCCAGCAATCAGACCCAACGCGTCTGTCGAGCTGGAATTCACGCGGGGATCAGAGGTGTAGTCAATGTGGCCCCGCACCATGATGTCCTCTTCCGCCACCACGGTTAAGCGACCGCTCACGTTACCGCCCTGAAGAAAGATACGTCCCGGGCGGGTGCTCGTGTCGCCGCTCGTGCTCGTGCGCACGTAAATGATGCCCTCGGCGGTGGGCACGTAATTGTAATTGTTCCACCCGGCGCGAGGATTGGTGATTCGCACTGAGGTGCCGTTGAACGTGATGGTGGTATTGCCTTCCAACACAACGCCGTTCGCCTGTGCCACGTTGCGCAATGAGGTGGACGCGCTGGAGTTGAAATCCACATCGGCCATGGTGCCCTCGTAGGCATTCAACTCGAAGCCCTCATGGAAGGTCACGTTGGCAATGCTGCCGCCATAACTCGAGGCACCGGATGTGACCGGCGCGTAAAACACGGGATTGCCGGTGAAATACAACTGATCGTCCGAGTGCACGTGACCGTTGAATTGCTCACCGGACTTGAAATAGATCACGCCGTTGACCCGGCTCCACAGCGCGTATTTGGCGTAGGTGGGTTGATACACGCGCAACAAACTCACCCGCCGATGCACATTGCCCACAAATCCGGTGGCTGAGATTGAAAACGTGGTCGTATTCGATCGCAGGATCGTGTAGGTGAACGTCCCGCTCCCTAGCGACCCCGTCGTGCTGTACGAGCTGCCAATGGTTCCGATGTTGGCCTCAAGATAGCGGACGGCTCGTTCCACGGCGCCCTCCGCAACGTACAGCGCCTGCTCCAGTTGGGTTTGGCGCACGGCGACGCGACGATGGCTGCTACTCACCGTCAGGATCGTCGCTGCCAGACCGGCGCTCAGAAACACAATACCGAGCACGCCCAACAAGATCGAACCTTGTTCACGAGACGGTTTGCGGTTCATGACGTTCTCCCTTCGTTTCCCCGTTCAATTTCGAAATTGCACCAAACTGCGCATCGTGTTGGTGTGCACACGCCCACCGGCGGATTCCGCCACGGTCACCGAGATGGCGCAACTGTTGGTGAAGTATTGCAACGTGGACGCGATCACGTTGGTGCAAATCGTCTTGCCGCTCTGATTGAAAATGCGGCGCGTGGTCGGCGAGTACTGAAACCAGGTATTGGTGCGGTACTCGATTCGCCAACCACCGCTCGGATAGCTGACCGAAACTTTGCTGGCTTCCGCAGCGCGCAGCCCGCCGTTGGTGCCCACGCCGTACACCATGCGTTCCAACCCCATGCTAGCCTGGGTGGCGGTGTTGCGCATCAGCGTGGTGTTGTTGTACGAGCGCAAAAACGTGATGAACAACGAGGTCGTCCCAGCCACCACCACGGAGGCGATGGCGACCGCCACCAACATCTCGGCCAATGTAAATCCTTGTTGGGTGAATCGCCGTGTTTTCATCGCCGATGCAAAACCCGAACCATCGAGGTGGTCAGCACATTGGTGGACGTGCCGCCACGGATATGGTTGCGATAAAAAATCCGCACGGTGATGTCCTTGGTGTGCGTGTCCACCGAGGTAACCGTGTAATTTCCGGTGTAGTTGGCGTTTGAGATGGAGTACGTACCAGCATTGAGCGCGGCGTTGGTGAAAGCAAACGTCCGCAATCGCTCCAATTCAAAGCGCGCATGATGGAGCGCCATCATCTCATTACGTGCCGTGCCAACCGATCTCATGGCCATCGAAAAACTCAGCAGACACGCTCCCAGCACAAACCCCAAGATGGCCACCGCCATCACCACCTCCACCAGCGTAAACCCACCGGCTGGGCGCCGTGGCGAACCACGCCCCGGTGGTTCACCCGACCGGCTCCCGTGTTGGTCCGCGTTGGGGAGAGATCGCAGACCGGTGATCATGGTCTCCTCTCACTGGCTGGGATTTTTGGGTCCAAAGTTCTGCTTCACGTTGGAGCGGCCGGCGACCGGCGTCGCCCGTTGAGCGGGTTCTGTGCGAAGGAAATTACGCGGCTTCGCGTTGTCCTCGGGCATCCACGTGTCGTTGGTGTACAACTCCTCTTTTGGCAGGCCGTCGTAGTAGGCCTCGAACCCGGTGGGCGCGTTCGGCGCGATGATCGTCGGGGTCAGGAAAATCAACAGATCGCGTTTGCTCTTGCTCAGGCTCTTACTGCGGAAGAACGCGCCTATGCCCGGTACGTCGCCAAGCACCGGTACCTTCGTGTACCGGTCATCCACATCGGTACGCATCAGCCCGCCGATCGCGAGCGTGTGACCGCTTTTGATCAGCACCGTTGTTGCGGCGGTGCGGGTGTTGATGATGGGGATTTCCACCGCCGATCCGCCGCCGCTTTGCAACGTGGCGTTCTCCGTCGAGCTGCTGGCTTCCGGTTGCACCTCCAGCGTGATGAAATCGTCCTTGTTGATGCGCGGCGTGACGTTGAGAATGATCCCGATGTCCTTGTACTCAAACCCGGCAATCTGCAACGACGCCGTTTGCTCGCTAAACGTGAAATTCGGGATCGGGAACTGGGTGGCAATCGAGATGCGGGCCTTGCCGTTGTCGGTGGTCACGATGCGCGGATTGGCCAGCAACTCCGTCTCCGAATCGCGATTGATGAACGAGAACACCACGCGCGCCTGACCCGCGTTCAGCAGCGCAGTGGCCGGTGTCCACGGCCCACCGGCCAAATTTTTGACCAGCGAGAACCCGGGCACCACATCCCCCGTGTTCGGATCCACATTGTTGGCGGTGGCGCTCAACCCGTGATTCAGCAGCGTGTCGGTCCAGTTGATGCCGAGGTCTTTCTTCGGGTTGCGCGTGGTCTCGACAAATTTCGCCTCAATCATCACCTGCGGCGTTTGGGTGTCGAGTTGCTGCACCAACGGAATGATCTTCGCCAAACTCGACGGTGTATCCGCCAGAATCAACGTGTTGCTGCGCGGGTCCACCTGCGCTTTGCCGCGTGGACTCATCACGCCCTGAACAGTGATGAGTAAATCCTGCGCTTTCGCGTAGTTGAGCGTCACCAGGCGCAACTCTACCGGCTCGGCCTCCAACAGCTCCTTCGATTTGACCTTGATGATGTTTTTATCCTGCACGAAAGCGTAGCCTTTGGACTCGACGATCAAGCGCATCGCCTCCAAAAACGACACGTCTTCCAAATGCACGGTCACCTTGCCCTGCACTTCATCGCCGAGGATCACGTTGACCCCCGCCCGCGCAGCCAGCGACCGCAACACGTTCTGGATGTCGGCCTCGATGTACTCGATGACGATCTTGTCATCGGCAGGAGCAGATTCGGGCTCCGCCGCACGCGCCCCGACGATCCCTCCCAATGTCAGCGCAAGGACCAACGCTCCGGTCAGCCCATCTAGAACCCGGTATGGTTGATTACGGTTCACGATGCATTCCTCCTTCTCGTGACGTCGCCGCATCCGAGGGCGTCCCCAGACGCAACGTCACGGTTTGCTCCCCCACCCGCAGGATGACCGTCTCGCGTCGGATTTCCTCGGCTACCACGGTCAACTCGCGGGTGCCGGTGCGCAAGGTCACCGGCTTGCCCCGTTCGACAATTCGATCATTAATCACCGCCGACGGCGCGCGCGGATCCAACAAGATACCTTCCAGGCGCAACTCGCCGGGCAAAACCACCGGCGCTGATTCCACCGCGACCGCCGCAGAGCCGGCTTCCGACACACCCGACATGGCGGCTGTGAACGGGTCGCGCCGGGTTTGCGGTTGATACACGGATTCTTTGAGCGGTGGCGGAAAGATCCTCGCTGCGCCTGCCGGTGCGGTGGTCTCGGCTTTGGCGCAAAACGCCAGAAACAACAACCCAAAGAAGATCATTTGCCCAAACCCGACCACCACCACCCAACGCAACGCCGAGCCCACGCCCCCGGCTTCCCCGTCGCGCGCGGGGGCGCAGGTCCCCGGCGAAACCGACACCGCTACCGGGCGCGCCGGCGCCACGGCTGACCTACCGGGTTGGGCCGACACCAACGCACGTCCCAGAGTCAACGATGTCGCCGTCCTAGGCAGTGTGTTCATGTTGGGTCCCCTCCTCTGGGGTTTTGTCGCCGAGCGGGTCCATGAGAAACACCACATCGAGCGTCGCATGATGCGGCGGTGCGCCTTCCGCGCCGGCACTGAGTGAGAGCTGCCGCACTTCGATCGTGGGGAACCGGTTTTCGAGATTCTGCACAAACTGTCCCAGTTCGTCATACCGGCCGCTCACCTCGATGCGCGCGGCGTACGTGACAAACTTCGTCTTGCTGCTGAGCGTGCCCCGACCGCCGGGTCGAACCGCTGTTACCGTGACGGGTTGGTCTTTGGCGAACAACGTAATTTCGCGCACGACCCACGCGAACGGATCATCCCGAATCATACCGGCGCGATGCACACTCAGGTAGGCCGCTACCCGCTCGCGCAACTCCTTGTTTTGCGCGAGCTGCCGGCCTTGCTGTTCAGCGTCCTCGATTTTGGCCTGCAGCGCTCGTTCCTCGCCGCGCGCCTTTTGGTACGCCGACCAATTCGACAGCACGTAAAACTGCGTCACCAACACCACCGCGATCAGCGACATGATGAGCGTCAGGATTATCTTTTGCAGTCGCTCCTTGGGCAGTTGCTCCAACAGTTTCATTGCTTGCCCTCCCGCGACTTCTTATCCTTCAGCCGGCATTCCACGGTAAACGCCGCCACCGGTGTCGCCGCCCCACCGGCCTCGCTCGTCGCCAATTGTCGCGAGACCGACACGAGCTGGATCTCCTCCACCGTCTTCGCCAGTTGGGCATCGCGACGCAACGACTGCAAAAACCGATCCACCGTCAGCTCCGGCGGCGTGCCCCGCGCCACCCCATCAAGCCGCACCACCATGCGCTCTGTTTTCTGTGGCTTGGGTCGTTTCGTTTCGCCCTCGGCGGCTGGTTCGGCGGATTTCGTTTCGGTGACCATTTGAAAATGCATCCCGCGAAGCGTGATCGAATCCGGCACCGCGTCTTTGAACTGCGCCAGCAACGGAGCAACCAACACTCGGCTCTCGTGCACCGCGACCAACGCCTCAGCCAGGGTGCGTTGTTGTTGAAATTCCTGCACCGCGACGTTGTTTTTTTCCAACTCGGCCAACCGGCTCTTTGCGGACTCGTGGGCGGTCTGCGCACGGCTGGCCAGCAGCGAAAACCAACCGCCCAAACCCACCGCGACCGTGACCAGACCCAGCCCAACCGCGAGCACGATCTTCAACGGATCATGCGCGCGCTCTTTCCGCGCCAGTTGTTCCTCGGCCAACAGATTGATCGTGATGACCGCCATCCACGTGCTCCTAATTCAAACGCGCCATGGCCGCGCCGAGCGCCGCCGCCAGCGACGGACCCTCCGTCAGGGCGGCCGGTGAGTCTCCATTCAACCCGCTCAGGTTCAACTTCGTCACCGGGTTCCAACACTCCACCGGCAAGCCCACGCCCTCCGAAAGCAGCTCCAGGATCGCCGTCGAGCATGCCGTGCCACCGCAGGCAAAGACGCGGCGCACATGTTGGTCATGTTGTCGCTCGAAGAAATCCAGCGAAGAGCGAATCTCGCGCGCTAACGGCGAC
>JANWVU010000045.1 GCA_025056465.1 Verrucomicrobiia bacterium
GGATCCGCAAGCAACAGAGTTTGTGCAACAGGAGCTTGCGGACGCGCGCGCAGGGTTGCGTCGCGCCAAACTTTTCGCCGGCATTTCAATCGGCATGACGGCGGTGTATCTCGGATTTATTACGCACGTACTGGCGACGCGATTGTTGGCACCGAAGGCAGCCGCCCAATTTGCCACCGATAACATGCGGGTGTTGTTGCACGCCCACGGTCAAGAATGGTCGCAACAGTTGGCGGAGCAGATACCCGCTTGGGTGGCCCAAGCGCCCGATGAGTTGCTGGCGCGGTTGCCGCGCATGCGGTGTGAGCTGGAGCAACAAGTGGTGGCACAGCTCACCTGCCAGGCACGCGCGCTGGCTCCCACGTTATTGGCGTCGCTGGACGAGTTCCTCGCTGAGAACGAGCAGGTCATCCGCGAGTTTCTGTATCAGGCGGGAGATGAGGAGACGGTTAGGTTGTTGGGTGATGAGTTGGAGCAGCGATTCTGGGCGGTTCTACAAACGCCCGGCTCGGATGGTCAAAGCGCCGCCGACCGGTTGCGGGGCGGCGTGGCCGCGCTGCAACTGACCCGCCAACAAGTCCACCGCTTGGCATATGCCTCTGATCTGACGCCCGAGGAACGTCAATTGCGTCGCGTCATCGGTTTGGTGTTGCAGTACGCGCATCAGACCTGAGCACATCGCCTTGGTGCGCCACAGCGGGCCGAACCCCGACGTGGGGTCACATTGGACAGTGTGATAGGCGTGTTGGCAGGGGCCACGTGCCATCGCATTAAAGCGTCGTTGTCCCGCTTGCGGGAACGGATTGGAACCTCGATTGACACGTTGTCAGCGGGGTTTTAGTCTTTTGTAGATGACGAGTTCCGACAGGGCGCATCGACTGCAGTTTCTCAATCTCTCGGCCAACGATGCAGAGGCGCTGCGCGCGTTGCGCCCGTTGTTCGAGCAGCGATTGGACGAGGTGGTGGATGCGTTTTACGCGCACTTGTTGGCTTTCCCTGAGACCGCTCAATTGTTAGCCGATCGCACTACGGTCGAGCGCCTGAAACGACTGCAGCGAGAGTACCTGCTACGCATCACAGATGGCTGTTTCGACGAGCATTACTTCGAGGAGAGATTGCGAATTGGGCGCACGCATGAGCGCGTGGGATTGTCACCCAAATGGTATTTGTTGGCATACCACCAGTTTTTTCAGCTTCTTTGCCCGCTAATTGAAAAATTCTACGAGCGCAATGCAGCCCAGGGACGGCGCGCCATGTTGGCGTTGCATAAGGTGTTCATGTTGGACGCCTCGCTGGCCATGGAAGCCTACATTGCCAGTGACCGTTACCGGCATTTGCAACAGCTCGAAAGCATCGTCAACGACTCGGCCGATGCTATTTTTTCGCTTGATGCTGACCATCGCGTTCGCACGTGGAACCGCGCGGCCGAGAGATTATTCGGTTGGACGGCGATGGAGATCCTCGGACAACATGTGTCGGTGTTGATTCCGCCTGAACTGCTGCATACCGGTGAGCTGATGCGGATTGATGAGGCGCTGCGTCGGCACAACCATTACCAAGCGCAAACCGTGCGGCTGACAAAAGATGGTCGCCGCATACCAGTCGAGCTGACGGTGTCGCTGATGCGCGACCCTCAGGGGCAAATCATCGGTCGCTCGGTGATCCTGCGCGATATTGGAGAACGTCAGCGGTTAGAGGAGGCGCGCTTGCAGGCAGAACGACTGGCCACAATCGGCGCGATGTCGGCGAAGTTGGCACATGAGATCCGCAACCCGCTCAGCTCAGTGCTGTTGAATCTGGAACTGGTACGCGACGAACTCAATACGCTGGCTCGGCAACCCGGCGCGGAGGTCGCGGAGTGCCATGCATTGCTAAAATCAATTGATGCCGAGGTGCGGCGGATTCAGCGCGTCACCGAAGATTATCTGCAGTTTGCGCGGTTGCCCAAAGCGCGTCGTGAGCGCATCCATCTGAACGAGCTGTTGGCACAGGGTCTTTCGTTTTTGCAATCGTTATTCGACGCTACCGGTGTGGAGCTGCAAACGGATTTGGATCCACGATTGCCGCCGATCCACGCGGACGAAAATCAACTGTGGCAGGCAATCCTCAATCTCATCCGCAATGCGATTGAGGCCATGCCGTCGGGTGGGACGTTGACCATCACCACACAGTTCGCCCCACCGGATACGGTTCGGCTCACGATTCGTGATACCGGTAAGGGGATGACCGAGGCTGAGCAACGAAAAATCTTTCGCCCGTTTTATAGCACCAAGGCCGGGGGCACCGGGCTGGGACTTCCTTTGACCCAGCAAATCATTAGCGAGCACGAAGGGCGAATCCGCTGCGAATCCACGCCGGGTGTGGGCACCACGTTTTTCATCGAGTTGAAACCCGCCGCGGAGACCAATTATGGGTAAGCGTGCCGAAATCCTGCTCATCGATGATGAAGAGGCGTTGCGCGTGGCTGTGGGCAAAATCCTCGCCAAGGAAGGCTATGCAGTCACCAGTTATGCCACGGCGTCGGAGGGCTTGGCGGCGTTCGAGCAGAGTGCGCCGCACGTGTTGATCACCGATTTGCGGTTGCCGGACATGGACGGCATTGAGGTGTTGCGTCGCGCAAAAAAAACGCGGCCTGACGTCGAGGTCATTTTGATCACGGCCCACGGCACCGTTAGCGTCGCGATGGAGGCGATGCGACTGGGTGCTTACGATTTCATCGAGAAACCAATTGATCGAAATTATTTGGTCAAGGCGGTGGCCAAAGCCATCGAGAAACAACGGCTCGCGTCGGAGAACGAGCGGCTACGCCGTGAATTGCGTCAGCATCGCGGCGAGGAGGCACTCGTTGGGAACTCCCCGGCAATGTTGGAGCTGAAAAAGCTCATCCGCCAAATTGCCGCCAGCGATGTCAGCGTGCTCATCCAGGGCGAAAGCGGTACCGGAAAAGAAGTGGTCGCGGATGTAATTCACGCGCTTAGCGCGCGCGCCGAGCGACCCATCATCAAGATCAGTTGTGCGGCCATACCGGAGACGTTGCTGGAGGGGGAGTTGTTCGGCTACGAGCGCGGTGCGTTTACGGGAGCCGTCAGCGCGAAACCCGGTAAGTTTGAGCTGGCTGATGGCGGGACGTTGTTTCTCGACGAGATTGCCGAGATGAGTCCCGCGCTCCAAGCGAAGTTGCTGCGGGTGTTGCAGGATGGACGAGTGCAACGACTGGGCAGCACCCGAGATGTTCAGGTAGACGTGCGGATTATCAGTGCGACCCATGCGGACTTACAGACCGCAATTTTGGAAAAACGTTTCCGCGAAGACCTGTATTACCGGCTGAACGTGGTGCAAATCTATTTACCGCCGTTGCGGGAGCGGCCGGAAGACATTCCGTTGTTGGCTGACCATTTTCTGAAGAAATACGCCGCACGAATGCAGAAACCTATCAAGGCAATCGCGCCGGCCGCCATGGAACAACTGCGCGCCCATACCTGGCCGGGCAACGTGCGGGAGCTTGAGAACACCGTGCAACGCGCACTGGCGATCACCAACGAGGAAGTCATCAAATCATTCCAATTCGCTTCCGTGCGACCGCTGACAGGGCAGACGTTGCGCGGCGGTGGTCCTGTGTTGTGGTTCCCGGTGGGAGCCTCACTGGAAGAGGTGGAAAACCGGTTCATCCAGGCGACGTTGGATTACTGCGAGGGCGACAAAGAACGCGCGGCAAAAATGTTGGGCATCTCCTCGCGCACCTTGTACCGCTGGGCACACCGGTCGCCCGAGTTACCGGCTGCCAAACTGTCGGCTCAACGTCCTTCGGGCTGACAGCTTGACCGGCCGTTTGTGCGCCGCAATCGCGGTAACCTCGCGCCCGCAAGCGGTTATTTGAGCGAGCGGTGCGTGGCACCTTCATTGCTCGCGGAAGTAGGTGATGGCGCAAACAATTCTGTTGGTGGACGATAACACCGAATTGCTTACCGCCCTGACAAAGGTGTTGGAGAAGGAAGGTTACCGGGTGACGGCATTGCCGACCGCCGACCGCGCCGTCGAATACATGAACACTACCAACCAGCGTCCCGACCTGATTATCACTGACGTATCCATGCCGGGGATGAAAGGCATTGAATTTCTCAGCATTGTCAAAAACGTCTTCCCCAACATTCCTGTGATCCTCATCACGGCCTTTGGCGAGTGGGACCAGTACATGGACGCATTACGACGCGGTGCATTTGCTTATCTCTCCAAACCCATCGAGAAAAACGAGCTACTCACCACCGTGCGCCGCGCGCTAGCCAGTGGGTGACCACCTCGCGCATTGAATTCATCAAACTACGGAATCAACAGCCGTCACAACATTTCCGAGAACTGCCGGACTTCCTCCGCATGTTCAGGCGACAACCGTTCAATCGCAGAGCGCACCCGGTCGGTTTCGGTAGTGGCCAACTGCGCCACCGTTACCGGGTGACGCATCACGTGTGCAAAATTTCGATCCACGGCACCCTGAAGGAATAATTGAAACACCCGCGTCAGCACATCCAACACCGCGTTGTCCACTTTCACCCAAATCGTCGCCCGGTACTCCACCAGTTGCGGGCTTGGCTCATGCGCCTCCACCAAAGCCACTGCGCGACCTTGTGCTTCGAACAAGCCTCGCTGGGTACCGGCGACGTAGTAGAGATACCGGCCGTGCTCCGCGTGTAGCTTTTGCATAAACCCGCGCGCTCCCTGCCGGTTATCCGCCCAAACACGACCTTGTTCGTCCCAAGTTGCGTGGTACCGGATCAGACCGAGTTGCTCCGCCAGCAAAGACGTGGCCACCATGTTGCGCATCAGAAAGTCGAAATGCTCCAACCGCGCCGTGAATCGACGCGGCGGATAGACCCTACGCATCGTAGCGTGGTCCGTCACGGACTTAACCAGCGCACGTTCGCTCCCGCTGAGTTGATCGAACGGGATGCGCTGCTCCGCTGCCAGTCGCGGCGTCAAAGGCAGCCAACAACACACCGTAAGCCAAACTATTTTGCTCATGATCAGGCGGCCGGGTTTTAGCCCACAAACAACCGAAGATACACGTATAGCAACGGTGCCGTGAACAACAAGCTATCCACCAAATCCAGCGCTCCTCCATGCCCCGGAAGGATGGTGCCCGAATCCTTCACGCCAGCCTCACGTTTGATGAGCGACTCCGCTAAATCACCCACGATTGCCGCAGCGCCCAGAACCAAACCCAACACCACGGCGTGTTTCATGTTGAGGCCACTGGCACCGAGCGTTTCTGGCATCCCCCACACCATCAGCATGCTAGCGATCAGCGCGAACAACAGCCCACCGGCCGTACCCTCCCACGTTTTTTTGGGGCTGATTCGTGGAATCATTTTGTGGCGCCCCAGGGAACTGCCCACCAAATACGCCCCGATATCGGTGAACTTGGTCACCACCACCAGATACATCACGAGGTATCGGCCGTGCACTGATGAAAAATTCACGCGCGTGATGAAGTTGCCGAGCCAAGCCACGTAGATCAATCCCAACAGGGTTACCGCCATCGTCGTGATGGCTTGGGGGTTGTCTCGCTGCGGGAACTGCCTGAGAAACACTCCCAGCGCAAATACCACGAGGATCAGGATGTCAAATTCGTACGCGAGCGCAGGGAAATCGGTTGGACGCCGGTATCGCTCCATGCCGAAAACAAACCAGCTCCCGGAAATCAGCGCCACCGTGCCGATCGTGCCCCACACTTTGTACACCCGCAGGCCGCGAATCTCACAAATGCGATAAAACTCCCACGTCGCGGTCGCCAACACGATGTTCATGAACACATACAGAGCCGTGGGGGGCAGCCAGAACACCACGGCAAGCATCACCGTCCACAACACCACCGAGCTGATCAACCGCCAGCGGAAACCTGAGCGCGATGCCGGTAGTGCGATGGCTGGGTTGGACTCCGAGGAAGTGCTCATGATTCATCCGACGTCGCAACCCGTCCAAATCGCCGCTGGCGTTTACTGTAGGCCGCGATGGCTTCGAGCAGTTGCGGTTTGCGGAAGTCGGGCCATAACGTCTCCGTGACGTAGATCTCCGTGTAAGAAATCTGCCAAAGCAAAAAATTGCTCACTCGCATTTCGCCGCTGGTGCGGATCAACAAGTCGGGATCCGGCAGATCCCGCGTGTACAGGTGGCGCGCGATGGCCTCCTCGTTAATGTCGGCAATGTCGAGGCTACCGGTCTTCACTTTGCGCGCGATTTCCCGCATCGCGTCCACCAGCTCGGCACGTCCGCCGTAGCTCAGGGCAAGCACCAGTGTCAGCCCGGTGTTGTCGTCGAGCGCGGCGATGCTTTTTTCCAACTGACGCTGTGCCGCCAATGGTAATTCATGGAGGCGACCAATCGCTCGCAGCCGCACGTTGTTGCGATCCAGCTCCGGTATCTCTTGTTGAAGATAAAACTCCAGCAACCGCATCAGGGCGTTGACCTCGGCTTTTGGTCGCCGCCAATTCTCCATCGAGAAGGCATACAAGGTGAGATACCGGACGCCCAACTCGCCGCATGCGCGCACCACCGCGCGCACGCTCTCGGCGCCCGCCCGATGTCCCTCGATGCGGGGCAACCCACGCTGACGTGCCCACCGCCCGTTGCCGTCCATGATGATGGCGATGTGTTGCGGAATCTTGAGCGTGTTTTGCGTCATGGGGCCCCTGACCCACGCCGGTAGGCCCTGCTACCGGTGCGCGTCCGTTTAGAGAAAAATGGTCTCCTCTCGACGTGCACCCACGCTGACGATGCTAAGGCGCGCGCCGCTGAGTTGAGCGATGCGTTGGAGGTAGACGCGCGCGCGTTTCGGTAATTGATCAAACTCAAGGACGTGTCGCGTTGAGCACCGCCATCCATCAAACTCTTGATAGACTGGCTGGCAACGCATCAGCACATCAATATCGGTGGGCATCGTCTCCCATAATTTGCGGCCGCACTTGTACGCCACGCACACTTTGATTTTCGGAAGGTTATCCAGCACGTCGAGTTTGGTGACCGCCAGATCGTTGATGCCATTGACCATCACGGCATACCGGGTCGCAACCGCATCAAACCACCCACAACGACGCGGCCGACCGGTTGTAGCGCCGAATTCCCGCCCCGTCTCACGGAGCGCGGTGCCCTGCTCGTCATGTAATTCGGTGGGAAAGGGCCCCTCGCCCACACGCGTGGTGTAAGCTTTCATGACTCCAACAACCCGATCGATTCGATTAGGAGGAATGCCACTGCCGGTACATGCGCCGCCCGCCGTCGCATTGGAGCTGGTCACGAACGGATACGTACCAAAATCAATGTCGAGGTGCGTGCCCTGGGCGCCTTCAAACAGGATGTTTTTGTTGTCACGGACGGCACGGTTCAACAACGTCACCGTGTCGGTGATAAATGGTTTGAGTTTTTGCCCAATGGCGATGTATTGGTCATAGATGGTTTGGAACCGCATCGGTCGGTGGCCGAACGCTTTGAAAATCTCGTTATTCTCTCGGACCTTGCGACGCAACCGCTCGGCAAATCGCTCCGGGGCGAGCAAATCTCCGATGCGCAGCCCAGTTCGCGCTACTTTGTCTGAATAAGCCGGACCAATCCCGCGCTTGGTGGTGCCGATTTTGCGGTGTCCCTTCTGCTCCTCGCGAATTTCATCGAGCAATCGATGATACGGCATCACCATATGAGCAGTTTCGCTGACAAAGAGGTTGTTATCCACGGCCACACGCCGCCGTCGCAGACCCTCAATCTCGTCCCAAAGAGCGATGGGGTCGACTACTACACCGTTGCCGATGACGTTCAGCTTGCCGGGATACAAAATCCCTGACGGAATCAAGTGCAGCACGTATTTCTCCGCGCCCACCTCGACTGTGTGTCCGGCGTTGTTGCCGCCTTGATATCGCACCACGATGTCGGCCTGCTCGCTCAAGACATCAATAATCTTGCCCTTGCCCTCGTCACCCCACTGCGCTCCTACCAAAATCGTGGTTGCCATGACCTCCGCACCATAACGAAAACGCGCGCCGCGACGCAAGCGACAAGCCAAGCGCTCGCACGCGATCCTTGTGATTCATTGGCACGTTCGCGTCGGTCTGATAACGTGTTGGCCGCATGCAAGGAAATGCCTGCGTCGTCTGGTGCATTACCGACAACAAACCCGGCCATCACAACCAACTGCGCGGCTTGACCATGGCACTGCAGCGCGAGTTGTCCGTGCAGGTGCATTGGTTGGCCCCTCTCGGACCGACAGCGGCAGTATGGAACTGGTTACGGCGCCGGTTTCCGGCGGGCCGTGACCTACCGGATCCCACCCTTGTATTGGCAGCCGGTCACGCGACGCATTGGGCGGCGTTGGCAGCTCGTCGCGCGCGGGGCGGAAAACTTATCTTGCTAATGCGCCCGACGCTACCACTCGAGTGGTTTGACCTGTGCATCGTTCCCGAACACGACAGCCCACCACAAGCGCCAAACATCATCGTAACGCAAGGTGTGCTCAACGCAATCGAGGCCGGCAGGCCACAGCCGGGAAGGGGCCTTTTCCTGATAGGGGGCCCATCGCGGCATCATCAGTGGTCCGATTCTTTGGTTGCGAATCAAGTGAATGCGATCGTGAGCCGCGAGACTCATCGCACGTGGCGACTGACCACATCGCGTCGCACGCCGGTCACACTGTTGTCGCGTCTGCCCCGTGCACCGAATCTCGACGTAATACCGGTCGACCAGACCGACCGGGACTGGGTGCCCCGCGAATTGTCGGTTGCGGAACACGTGTGGGTCACGGAGGATAGCGTCTCGATGGTGTATGAGGCCCTCACGGCTGGTGCGTCGGTCGGCATACTACCGGTACCGCGGCGCCACTCCAGCCGCGTTGTGCGAGGTCTGGACCGATTGCGCGCACAAGGCTGGGTTACCGGATTCGCCGATTGGGAGGCGGGCCAATCGCTGCGTCCACCCCCGCAACCCCTCGCCGAGGCTGATCGGTGCGCGCACGTCATCTACGAGCGTTTTCTGCGCTGAGGGTCCACTTCATGACTGTTTTGCAACTGGTACCGTCATTGGAGAGCGGCGGTGTCGAACGCGGCACGCAGGAGGTCGCGAACGAGTTGGTGCGCCGAGGCCACAAGTCCCTGGTAATTTCTGGGGGAGGGCGAATGGTGAGCGGCCTGACGAAGGGCGGCAGTGAGCACATCACGTGGCCCATTGGCAGAAAATCACCGGCCACATTTTTGCTTGTGCCGCGTTTGCGACGACTGATTCGTGAGCGAGGGGTGGAAATTGTTCACGCCCGATCGCGAATGCCGGCGTGGATCGCGTGGTGGGCGATTCAGGGAACGCCCGCTCACTTCGTGACCACGGTTCACGGGCTGTACTCGGTCAACGCATACAGTGCGATCATGACGCGGGGTGAGCGAGTTATCGTCGTTAGCGAAACTGTGCGCCAATACATTCTCAAGAATTATCGCGCGTGCGATCCAGCGAGGATTCGGTTGGTATTCAACGGCATTGATCCGCGCGCGTTTCCCTACGGCTACCGGCCCGCTCAATTCCCTATCCCCGTGCCGCAAGGAAAGCGAATCCTCACGCTACCGGGGCGCATCACACGCTTGAAAGGCCACGAGGATTTCTTGCAACTTTTGCGCGGGCTACCCGAGACAGTCGGTTTGGTTGTCGGAGGAGAAGATTCGCGCCATATTTGGTACGCGCGGCAGCTCCGCCGTCGAGCACCTCCCAACGTGATTTTCACGGGTCACAGGGACGATATGCGAGATATCCTAGCCGGGTCGACGATTGTTTTTTCGTTGTCGCGCCGGCCCGAGTCGTTTGGACGAACCACGCTAGAGGCTCTGAGCTTGGGAGTGCCGGTCATCGGCTATGATCATGGCGGAGTGGGTGAATTGCTGACCAAGCTGCTGTCAGAGGGACGAGTGCCAGTGGGGGATCTCGAGGGTTTGAGCTACCGAACGCGACAGTTTCTCGCTGCAAAGCCGTTCGTGCCGGCTCAGCACCCGTTTCAGTTGGAGCAGACGTTGCGGCAAACACTCGCGGTTTATGAGGAGCTGCTCAGGGTAAGTGGCGATAGGGGTTGAGTGCCACAACCATCCCATCAAAAACCTTGCGAACCCGGCCGGTGCTCATTAGTCATGAGACCGCCATGGGACAATCGGCAGCCGATTACGCGAAGCCCGCTCCCCGTCGGTATTTCATTTTAGGCACAGGCCGCAACGGCTCCTCGCTGTTCAGTGCGATCCTTGCGGCCAGCGGCGCAAATTTTGGAATGACTCACACCGGCACGTGGGATCCCAGGACGGGAGCGTATGAACATCCCGCTCTGGGACGAGGCGCCGCGTGTTACCGGCTTTCAGAGCGGTTGCGGGATGCCAGCCACGTGTCGCGGTGGGTCATGTGGCGGCGCAAATGGCTTCGTGCAAAAGCCAAAATCCACTTACGCCGCGCGTTGCACGAAGCGGAATATTTGAAAACGGGTGATGCGCGGGTCCCGATGTTGGCGCGTCAACTGGGTTTCACGCCCTGCATTCTGTTGTTGTTTCGCAACTATCGCGAGCAATTTGCGAGTGCTTACCTACGGCATGGCAGCTCGGTAAGTGAGCTGCGCCACTACTACTTTGATGTCAACCAGTCAGCGCTGCTCGCGCTGAGCATTTATGGTGGTACAGTAGTTCATTACGCTGACATTGTGGATCACACCAGAACTGAGTGGGCGCGCACGGTCGGCGAGGTTACTGGTTTGCCGGCCGACCGGCTTTTGGAAAAGCGTGTGCAACTCGTGAAACCACGGACCCCGACGGGTACTAGTCCATTGATCGAGGATACGGACTTGGATGCTCTGGACGCGCAGTTGCGCTCGCTGTGTGGGCGGATTTTCGCTGCCAGCCGCTTGGCCGAGCGAACCTAATGGAAGGGTCCTGGAACATCCTCACCTTGAAATGGGGCACAAGGTATGGAGCGGAGTATGTGAACCGACTACGCCATGCCGTGCAGCGCAATCTCCGCCGGCCTCACCGCTTCTTGTGTTTTACAGATGATGCGACTGACATCGAGGCCAGTGTCGAAATCTTTGCGCTACCACGGATTGAACTGCCCATGCCGGCAGCGGTGACTGGTTGGCGAAAAATTTCTTTATTTCGCGACGACCTACCGGCGGAGGGTTTAGGTTTGTTTCTAGACCTCGACCTTGTGATCACCGGCCCGCTGGATGATTTTTTTACTTTTGGGTCACCAGAGGACATTCCGATCATCCACAACTGGGTACAGTGGCACAAAAAATTGTTCCGTGGAGATCCTCTGATCGGCAACTCATCGGTTTTTCGATTCCCCATAAACCGATGTCGTTTTGTGTGGGATCAATTCCACCGGGAGAAAGATTGGGCACTGGCAAATTTTCGCCCCCCGCAATCGTACCTCACCCATTGCATCCGGCCGCGGATGAGGTTTTGGCCCTCCGAGTGGGTTCGCAGTTATAAACGACATTGCCGTCCTGTTTTCCCCTTGAATTTGATTTTACGCCCCCGCCTACCACGCCGAACGCGGATTGTTGCGTTTCACGGACGTCCCAACCCCCATGAGGCGGTTAATGGTTATTGGGTTCGCAAACTGCATCATTGCTCGAGGGCTGCTCCGTGGATTGCGGAGCATTGGCGCTAAATGGAGATGCGCTTGTCCGAACAACACCCGGCCATGATCCTATGGTGGGGGCGTGGGGACAATCAGTACTCGCGGAACCGAATCATTCGCCAGTTGTTGGCTCATCTTGGATACGAAATCCGTGATTTTCGACCTCGTTTCTCAATCCTCGGAGATTGGGAAGCAGAGGCACGGGTCGCGGTGCGTCCGTCCTTGGTTTGGGTCCCATGCTTTCGCCAGCGCGACGTGCTGGCTGCAGCGCGGTGGAGCCGGCGCCGCAACATCCCTCTCATTTTCGATCCGTTGATCAGCGCGTATGATAAACAGGTCAATGAGCGCGGAAAATTCCCTGCGACGAGTCGGAGTGCTAGGCGACTTTTGACGTGGGAACGACGGCGCTTTCTCCTTGCAAATTTATTGGTCGCTGACACCGCTTCTCACGCGGCCTATTTTTGCCGCCAATTTGATGTTTCGCCTCGAAAGACTGCTGTGGTGATGGTGGGCGCGGAGGAAGGTCTTTTCCGCGCGCAGCCACTCGCGCTAAGACCGGACTGCGAACCTTTGGAGGTTCTTTACTACGGAAGCTTCATTCATCTGCAAGCGCCGGAGGTCATTGTGGAAGCAGCGAGTCTCTATCGCGGCCCCCCCGTGCAGTGGACGTTATTGGGCAACGGGCCGCTGCGGGCGCGTTGTGAAAGCAGCGCGAGCGGTTTGCCCACCGTGCGATTCGAGCCTTGGATTTCCTATGATTCGCTCCCCGCACGCATTCATCGAGCGGATGTATTGCTGGGGGTTTTCGGTGGTGGCGAGAAGGCCGGTCGCGTAATTCCGAACAAGGTTTTTCAAGCTTTGGCTTGCGGACGACCCGTGGTTACACGTCATGCCGATGCCTATCCCGACGCGTTACGTAAGGGCGGCGACCATGGAATTTTCTGGGTTCAACCCGGCGATCCAAAAGCCTTGGCCAAGACGGTGGCCGACTTGGCGGCGCGTCGTGCACGACTGCCAACAGTAGCTGAGCAGGCAGCGAAAACCTTCCAAGAATTCTTCTCTTACCGGGTTATACAGCAACAACTACGGGAAGCTTTGGATCGGGTGTTCACATCCCCGACACGCCTATAGCCGCCAGTGTTCCGCGAGCCAAGGACAGGGGCGCACATAGTGAGCGATATGCTTGCGTAGATTTTTGAGGCGATGACGGTTTTCCCAAACCCACCGCCAGTGTGCCCACGGACTGCCAACGGGGACGTTGTCCGACCACCGACCTATGATGGCGTTGGGAGGTTTGGGGCGTCCTGGAAAGGTAACGATCTTGGCCCCGCGCGGAAGTACAGGGGTGCGCCAACAGCGAATCGGCCACGGCCCGAGGCAGTGAACTCCGTAGTGTTTGGTCCACGCTTCAGGCCAAAATTTCACCCCTCCACGGATGTGGGCGGTCACATAATTTTGCTCCATTCGATATCGGCGCGAGATGCCGGCGGGATCTGCCCGCAAATCGTCTAGCATGTACGGATGTGACCCAATTCGAAATCGAAAGACCGAGGTCTGCGCCTGTTTACCGAAGAGACGAACCCAGTTGCGCGCCGTGATGACATCGTCTGGGTGTCCATACTCGAAGTACCCGTCAATGTTGTCAACGATTACGCAATCGAGGTCGAGAAACAGGGCCACGCCGTTCAAATCGAAAAGGGTTTGTCCCCAAAGTGCCTGTTTCTTCCACTTCCCCGGCACATCGGGGGGAATTTCGCACCCCAGCTCTGGCAAAGGGTAACATCGCACCTCGGCCCGAATCCCTGTCGGGTCATCAGTGAAACAGAACAATTCGAATGGCCCGGTGATGTTTCGGGCGATCATACTGTAAAGGATGTTCACGTATTCGGGGCCGTACATTGTGCCCCATTTCATGCAGAGGATTTGCTTCGGTTGCGCCATCGTGGCTACCGGCCCTGCTCGAGGCGTTGGGCGAGAGATTCGGGTAGGCCGGCAGCGCGAATTTTTTTCTGGGTCGTCGTGAGGTCGTACTCGACTCGACGAAGTTCGATCAAGTTGTTTGGCAAATCAAAAATGACGTAGGCGGCTTTGGGGTTGCGGTCGCGGGGTTGGCCGACAGATCCAACGTTTATGAAGTATTTCCGCGCCACCTCGATGCGGATGCGGGTGTACAACCCGCCTTGAATGCCGGCAGGAGTGCGAATAAACGCAATCGGTACGTGCGTGTGGCCGTTGAAGCACACCGCCGTGTGTTGGTAATTGAAACTGGCCGCCGCTGCGAGTTTATCGAAGACGTAGGCCCAGCGCTCCGGCAGGTCAAGGGTTGCGTGCACGATGGTGAACGGATCTACGGTGCGCACGTATTTGAGATCGCGGAGCCAGTTTTTTTCCGCCTCGGTCAATTGATCGCGCGTCCACTTGATTCCATCGGCGGCCATGGGATTGAAGCCGGTCAACGCTTGGTCCTTGGCCACATACTCGTCGTGGTTGCCGATGACGGTGGGACAATTCAACTCCTGGATCACATGCAGACATTCGCGCGGGTTGGGGCCGTAACCGACGATATCGCCGAGGCAAACGTAGTGAGTGCAGCCTTGCTGCTTGGCGTCCTGCAACACAGCCTGCAGTGCCTCGAGATTGCCGTGGATGTCGCTCAGAATCGCGTACTTCATGCCGGTGGGTCTCGTATCAAACGGTCGGCGACCGGTATGTCAAGCTGTTCCTCAAGCCGGCGCAACTCGCGTGCGATCGCGCCGCGCAAATCAATCCCATCGTTCCGCGGCTCGGGGTTGCCATTGCGCCAATATTCCTTCCATAGCCGGTAAGCGGCCTCCGGGCCGTCGCACATCTCGACGCGGCGCACGTACATCCGCAAGGTGTAACTCGGCGCGTTGGGGAAGGCTGCGGCCTGCCGAAACGCGTCCCGTGCCGCGCATTGGTCTTTGCGTTTCTGCCAGTGCAACATCCCGAGCGCGTGGAACAATTCCCAACGATCTGCGTTGTGTTTTGTCCCCTCCTCTAGAAAAGCCCGACCGGCTTCGATCCATTCGCGTTCGCGTTTCAACGCCTCCGTGCGCGTGCGATTCGCTGGATCAATGCTCGCGGCATAGGAAATGTTCCACGCCATGTGCCATGAACCGATGTCCCAAAATGTGATCGCCCTCGGCTGAAGCGTCGTACAGAGTTCCATATTCCGATACATCCGAATCCACTCATACCGCTCCCAGTACCCGTGGTTGTTGATCCAGAGAAAATCCGCCACGACCCCGCGAAACCCAGCCAGCAACCCGATGGCCATGCCCTGACCGATTCGTTCGCGAATATCCGCCGTGATTTGCAGGCCGCCCCGTTGAAGCTCTGCGCGGTGGGCCGAAATCCTATTTTCCAGCGGACGGATGATGATCACCAACGCCACCAAACAGGCGATGATCGCCACTGCCGTACGCACCGTTCACACCTCGCGCTCGGAGAACATGAGATAGGCAATCAACAACACGACCGCCGTATAAACCAATCCGTAGCCGGTCACCTGTCCCACCAGCAACCACGGGATGTTTTGCCCGACGATGACCTCATCGGCCACATTGAACGCCGCGAGATCCGGTACGATCGTCAACAACCACTTCGCCACCCAGCCTTCCCACAACACCTCGGTGGCTGCCTCGCGTAGATGTCCGGCAAAAAACGCCATAAACCCCATCGTGACGTTGAACACCATCGAGTGCGACACCGTGGAAAACAGCAATGTCAACGCCGCCAGCA
>JANWVU010000046.1:0-1947 GCA_025056465.1 Verrucomicrobiia bacterium
AGTCGTCCGCCCACGTGGTGTTTGCGATGCTGCAGGTCGGTGTGCGGTTTCACGCCACCATCCTTGACCCACCGAGAAGTGACGCGTAGCATGCGAGCGTTTCTTACGTGAAAAAACTCTTTCTACTGGTCGCTCTGACGGTGGTCGTTATTGCTGCATTCTGGTTGGGTCGGTCGCTAACCGCGCCCCCTGCGGCGTCGCTCTTACCCTCGCAAACCTTGGTGCTCATGCACATCCCCGATTTTCCGCGTGCCATGCGTCAGTGGCAAACAACCACCGCCCACGCCGCTTGGAAACAACCCGAGATACGGGAGTTTCTCCAGCAATCGTTCGGAGCACTCCTCGGCCACATGCAGACACCGCTAACCAACAGTGCTCTGTTCGACGAACTGCAAATCTTGCTTCGTGGCGAAGTGTTCTTCGCTGTGACTCATTTTTCTCCCGTAGTGCCCAACCGACCGGGCATGGCGTTGGGAGCCGACACCCGCTGGCAACGCTGGCGCGCTCAAGTGGCCTGTGCCACCGTAGAGCGCCGGTGGCGTGAACAAAACCCCGCTGTCAAAATTCGTCATCGCCAATTTCTGGGCGTGCGCTATTCGATGTGGGAACGCCCCAACGACCTACCCATCTGCTACGGTTTTCTGCGGTCGTGGTTTATCGTGACACTCGGCGAAGATGTGTTCCGCGACATGGTCAGTCGCTACCTTCGTCCTGACCATTACCCCGTCCTGAATCAATTCAGCGATTACGTTGCGTTTCGAAGCCAACTACCGGCCGCAACCGCCGCGTACGCCTACGTTAATCCTCAACCGTTGACCACCTTGCTTGGTCATGCACAACTGTTCGCCAGCGCGCGGGCTACGGATTTGAGCTCATTGCAAGCGATTAAATCCGTCGGCCTATCCGTGTCGTTCGAAAATGGCCGAATCTACGAACGCCGCATCACAACCTATCGGCCCCAATCCTTCCAGCAGCCACCACTCATTCCCCGTCGCACATTACGATTCACCAGTCCCGACACCCTCTGGTACCGGGTCACCGCTACGGACATCGCTCGCTCATACACCATGCTTAGCAGCGCGCTCGTTCAACTGGGCTTTCCCGCACCCACCGCAGTCATCGAAACCTTCGAGCGCAGCCTGCGGCGTGCCGCCGTGCACTGGACCGATGACATTCTGCCCCGACTCGGCCCCGAAACCGCCTGGTTGCTAAACTGGCGACGCGGTCGCGAGTTGCCCGATGTGGCCTGGGTGACCGAAGCGCGCGAGCCCGACCGGATCCGAACTCACTTGGAATTCGCGCTGCGCACCTTGGGCACATTGATCACCGAGCAGGCTCGGGTATCGGCAATCTGGGATGCAACCCGGCACGATCAATACACATTTCACTCCTTGATCATCGGCGATGGCAAAATCTCGCCCACGTTTGTTCTTACCGACGAATTTCTCGTGCTGACTAGCACGCGCGATTTCGCTCGCGAGTTACTCAACCATACCGGTCGTCCCGCACCGACCTTGGCTGACGATCCAAACTACCGCGCAACCACGGCTTCCCTGCCGGCTGAGAGCACGGAGTTTTCCTACCTGCGAACGGCCGAGCTATATCCACAGGTTCGCGCTTTTCTCCAAACATGGTCATCGGACCTGCCCATTCCCGCGCCCACACTCCCGCCAGCAGAATCGGTTGTGCCGTTTCTTTCGCCGGTCGTGTCGGTCACCACGGTCGCCGACAATGTGCAGGTGACCGACGTCTTTTCGTCGTTGGGACCGCCGACCATCTGGGTGCTTGGTTGGATCACCCGCTGGGCAATCGAACAGGGCAAGCTGTCTCCAACCGTACCCACCACGTTTTCAAATACGGTTCCTGTTTCTCCGCCACCCGAAAATCAAACGGCAGAGTCACAAACTCCTCCTCCGCAATTCGTCTCCCCGCCGCCACCACTCCATC
>JANWVU010000046.1:1957-15090 GCA_025056465.1 Verrucomicrobiia bacterium
TCCGCCACCCGAAAATCAAACGGCAGAGTCACAAACTCCTCCTCCGCAATTCGTCTCCCCGCCGCCACCACTCCATCGCGAATGACCTGCGTGAATCGTTCGACGGGAAACGATCGCTGATTGGTTGAGCAAAGCAACCAACCACCGGGTCGGACGCATCGCGCGGCGTTTTGGACCAACGCACCGTAATCGCGCTCGGCTTGAAAAGCCCGCCCGGTTTTCGTGGTAGAAAATGTCGGTGGATCGAGAATCACCCAGTCCCACTGCCGGCCCCGCCGTACCCCCTGCTGCAAAGTCCCCATCACGTCGCCAATCACAAACTCATGCGCATCGAGCGACAACTGATTTCGCTCGAAATTCTCACGGCCCCAATCCAGATACCGTCGCGACAAATCGACACTGGTGACTATTCCACCCGCCTTCGCCGCGACCACGGAGAACGCGCAGGTGTACGCGAAACAGTTCAAAACTGTCTGCCCCGGTTGGACCCGACGCAACAAACGCCAGCGGTTCTCCCGTTGATCAAGAAACAAGCCCGGTGACATTCCCACATCAAACCGAATCCGGTAGTGTAACCCGTGTTCCTGCACGACGCATTCCCTCGGCTCCCCACGCACTCGCCACGGCTCTGTGCGTCGCCGTCGCGTGGCCCATTGGGCATACACAATATCCGCCCCGAGCCGATCGTAGTACTCGGGCCGTTCCGGCTCACTCAACCATTGCACCAGCGCCTGTCCCCCCCACCAGTCAACAACCACATCGGGTAAACCATCTCCCTCACCATTCACCAACCGGTAGGCATCGGTCTCGGTCTGATCCCCAAAAAGTAAACACCGAAACTCACGGGCTGCGACCCACGGATCCGTCTCTTCAAACGCCTCCGGCACCGATGCCTGCCAGGTGACCGTCTCGCCCGTGCGCGGATGCTGCATCGTCAACCGGTGCGCATGCAACATCAACCGAGGCGCATTTGCGCCACCGTACTCCGTATCGCCGAGGATGGGAAACCCAGCTTGCGCAGCGTGACGCCGAACCTGATGCGTTTTGCCCGTCCGAGGCCGCGCCACAATCAGATGCCGCCCACCCAGATCCCCAATCCATTCAAACTCCGTTTCCGCCTGTGGTGACCGGACGTGGCAAACCCGACCAGTCGGACGACGATCGCTGATGAGCAGGTACTCTTTTTGAATTCTCTGTTCCGTGAACTGCCGGGTCAGCGACTGATTTGCCGCGCGCGTTTTGCCAAAAACAAGCACCCCCGAAGTGCCTTTGTCCAGCCGATGCACTACTGACAACGTCCCGCCACGACGCCGTTGCCACCACTCATAAAGTCCTTCCGGGGCGAAAACGTCGGGCCGGTGGGTGTTGATGCCCGACGGCTTATGCACGACTAACAAATCGGCGTCTTCAAAGAGAATCAAGTTGCGGAAGTCGCGTCGGGCGGGCGACGCCGTTCCCGATAATAACTCGCCAGCAGCGTCACGGTGATCCCGGCCCACAAAATCAACGCAGTCGGTTCCCGAATCCCGCCCATCTCGGGTTTGTCATGGAAGCGCACACACATAAACGCCGACAGCAACGTGAGCGCTCCAAAGACAATCCCCAAGGCCAAGGTCGGATACTCCACCACCTCGCGCCATCGATCTGCCAACCCGCTACCGGTATTTCCGCGTGTCGGTTCCGTGGCCGCCGACGCGCGCTTGGCCGCAGCGGGAGGCGTAGATGGCTCGCGAACTTTCTTTTTCTTTTTCCCCATGCTGAGAAAACCGACACCGCAACCCCAGCCAACGTTCAACCAGGCGGCCAACCCATCGCGCGTCCCCCCAAAACGTGAATGTGCAGGTGCGGAACGCTTTCCCCGGCATGCGGGCCGTTGTTAATGACCAGCCGGTAGCCTGTATTCGCGATGCCCTCGCGTCGCGCCACTTCCGCCGCTACCCACAATAAATGGCCCAAGAGCGCCGTGTCATCCTGCCGGGCCTCTCCAATCCGCGCGATTTCCTTTCGCGGGATCACCAACACGTGCACCGGCGCCTGTGGGTTGATGTCGCGAAACGCCACGGCGCGATCGTCCTCATACACAATTTTCGCCGGCACCTCACCGGCCGCGATTCGGGCAAAAATGTTTTTGCTCATGAAATTAATCCTCGACCGCTACCACCATGCCGTTTGCAAGTCCAACATGACTTTCGATAAACCCCAAGATTTCCCGTGCCAGTTGCCGACAGCCGTCGCTCCAACGCCGCTGCCCGCGCAAGTGCAACACACACCGACGCAACCCGGTCATCTGCACCCGCACACGTGGCCGATGCGCGATTTCACTCAAGCAACGACCCAACTCCCGAAAAAATCCCAGCTCAAATCCCACACCCGACGCCGAGGCCAGCTCATCGAGCCGGATCTGCGCGCGCGTGGCATCCGCTGGCTCGGGTGCCGACAAATTCAAACACGTCAGCAAATGGTCCACCCAGAAATCCAACTCAGCTAACCGCACCGGCAGGTGTCCCGAGTTTTCTTGCAAATATTCAAACAAGCCCTGTGCCATCGGCTCGATCAATTCTTCCGCCTCCTCACGCAACCGTTCCCGAAGAAACTCACTGAGCCATGCCTCGTCAAACGGCTCCAGGCGTCCATCGGGCTGACGTAACCACAAAAAATTGTCCAAACGCTGGATCATGATCTCCGTTTGCGCCCGGTTCGCCGCCGCGTGCGATTCGAGCTTCTCATCATCCGCCGAATTTCCTCCACGAACTGCTCCGCGTCGTGAAACTGCCGGTAAACCGACGCAAACCGCACGTACGCCACTTCGTCAAGCCGACGCAGATGTCGCATCACCTTCTCACCAATCTGCAACGAGGTCACCTCTCGTCCAAACTCATTCTCCAACTCTGTCGTCACCTGCTCAACGATATTGTCAATTTGCTCGCTGCTCACTGGCCGTTTCTCACAGGCCTTTTCGATCCCCTCGCGCAGCTTGCGCGGATCAAAATCCTCGTATTCACCCCCGCGCTTTTTCACCCGCATCCGTTCATGAAAAATCGTCTCGTAGGTGGTAAATCGCGTGTGGCAATGCAGGCATTCACGGCGCCGACGGATGCTGACGCCATCCCCGCTCGTGCGCGATTCGACCACCTTGTCCTCCAGCGAACCGCATTTCGGACACCGCATCGAACCGCTTGCTAACACGCGCGCCCAAAGCCGGTCAAGCGTGCAATCCCCGCGCAAATGTTTTCACATCAGGACGGCCTTTGTGTTTTGTCGGCGCGCGAGCTAAGGCGCGGGACCGTGAAGCATCTGCCGCCAAAACAGTGAACTCCGATCCGCCGACGACCACCGCATTGAGAAGAATACCTCGCCGCGCGGGGCTCACTCATGCTCGGTGGGATTCATTCGGATCCCAGAATCAAGTGCTTGAGCGGCCACGATCGTCAAGGAGGGCCGGCGGCTTGCACCCGCTTTTCCATCTGAAAAGCGATGAGTTGCGCGAAACCGTGACACCATTAGGCGGCGAACACCTACTGGCGAACGCGATCAGTTTACGATCACCAACTGAATTTCCTCGGGCAGTTGAGCCGCCAAACGTTCCAGCAGATCGCCCCGAAGCATCCGGGTGAGCGCGGACCGCCGAGAGTGACCCAAGATCAACATGTCCACGCCCGCAATGGCTGCGTTGTCGAGAATCGTCCAAGCCGGGTCATCACTCACCGCATAGATCGTTGTGACATTTACATCCCCCGCGATGGATTTGGCGGCATTGAATACCTCCTGCGCTTCTTCGTCTTCCGCCTCAACCAATGGCACCGGAATCGACGTGTGTTGCTCGCGGATGAACAACACAAATAATTGAGCGCGGTTGACACGCGCCTGCTCGACGGCAAACCTCAGCGTTGGTGTCACCCCGCGTGCTGCAACCATGATCGCCGTTACGGGACGTCGCACGCCAAGCCGCTTTTGGAGCTGTTCTACCATCGCTTCCGCGTTCAAAGCGGCGCGTCGCTTGGCGACTGCCTCTGGGAACAGGCGCTCGGTCATTCGAAGCAACGGTTCGGGCAAATGAATCGGAAACCCTTTGTGCAGCGCCCGCGCCGTGAATCCCAGTCCCAAGACGGTAACCGCAAAAAGGAGGGCGAAGGGTTTCGTGATTGCAATCGTGACCCAAATTGCCCCCATCACGAAAAACGTCAGAATCATCGTCACTCGCTCATAGCGCAACATCGGTAAGCGGTAATTGAAGGCACACGACCAAAGATTGACCGCGATTGCGCCAACCACGCCGACCGCATAGAGCGAGGCCAACCCGTGCACGGCATCTTCGGTGCCTTGAACGTCAATGACCAAGATTGGTGCAAGCATAGCAATCAACATCATGATCCACGGCACGCCGAATCGGTTGAGCATCCCAAACAGCTTGGGCAATTCGCCATCTTTGGCCATTAGATAAAGCACGCTGACCAGAGCCACGATCGCCGTATTTGTCGCGCTCAACAACAACCCACCCAGCACCACCCCAACAATCCAAGAGAAAGGATTTTGCGTTGCCACCCAACTAAGCCAGCCGACTTGTTTAGCCGGCTCGTCCACAAACATTTGCGCCATGTGTCGCAGCATGTCGCCCTCGTGATCCTTGGGTCCCATATTGGGAATCGCGCTCATGGCAAGCCCGAACAACGCGGTCAAGCTCACCACCTCGGCCATCACCGTCACCAGCGCTTTGCGCGACGTCACCGTAACAGACGGCCTGGCGCGAGTGGAGCCGGGATCCAACTGCATCACGCCGGTCATATTCGCAATCGCTTCTACTCCCGACAGGGCCAGCACCGCTCCGGTAAACGCAACCCACAAGGACCATGCCCCGCCAACCGGACGTTGTACATTAACCACGGCGTCCGGTAGTTGCGGGATAGATGCCACCGCCAACAACCCAACTACTACCACCGTTGCCAACGCAAATCCCACTGCCAGCGTTCCTGAGTGCCTCGGCCCGAAAAAATTAATTACTCCGATCACGAAGATGGTCAGGATCGCCCATCGCTTCGAATCCTCGTAGCTGAAGTTGAGATAGACAAAAGCTTCAAAACAACTCAGCGACGCCGTCACAACGTAATCCGCCACCAGCAGAAAGCCCCCAATCAACGCCAAATATTTTGAGTGTGCCTTCGCTGACGAATATACCCCGCCGCCTTCAGGAAAGTACTTGCAGATCCAGATGTAGTTGATCCCCACCAAGGCCGTAAGCAAGCTTACCGGCAAGATAATCCACACAGAGCTGTACGATGAGCCAAGGTGGGTTCCCGCGATGGCGAAAGCGATGCCCGGAACGTATGCCTTGCTCGTGCCCCAGTCGCCATACAACAAAGCGGCGGCACGTTTCCAATCCACGTTGCGCGGCCGAGTGGCAACGGTTGGAAATTCCATGGCCGCGGCATGCTACCGAAAGCCAAGCACCCCCGCAAGCGAAGGGCGCATGTCCCGCGCGAGTGCTCCTGAACGGAGAGCGACGTTGTGACCCAGGTTTTATGCGACCCGAGACATACGACCATGAAATGCTCACTCCTAAGTTGCACCGTTTCGCTTAATGACGAGGCTGCCGCATAACATCCCTCCATCAGGCGTCACCAACCGACCAAAATCCACCCCATCGCCCGACCAAGGCGCCACCTCGTTCAGCATCCTCGCTAGGCCCGAAATCCCATGGTTCCCCAGCCGCGCATCCCATCCTAGTCCGTGCGCCTGATTCTGCCGACCATCTCGGCCCTCTGGCTCGTGGGCTTGCTCAAGAAATGGTTAAGGCAGCGACGGGACCATGGGATAGCGATGAGAGTGTCAACTACTGGGTGCTGCACGATATGGGCACCAGCTTAGTCGTGACGCAAAATGGATGTTTGAACAAAGAGAACATAGCGGATACGAAAAACATCACTGGTGAGTTTATTGATCAAATGCAAGCATGGCCGCGCACACCGACGTGGAAGTGCGAGTTAACTCAGCGGCTTCTGGCTAAATTTTTTTCCTTCCTTCAACTCGTAAAGCTCCCAACGCAGTCCATGTTCGTGCAATTGCTTCCGCGCTTCGGTAGGATGACATAATAGTGCGCAAACCCATGACGAGCTTGGTCATCACGTTGCTGTTAGGATATCTGGCCATCTGTTTGGTGGTCAGCCTGCGCGAACCGCACATGATTTACCTGCCGAGCCGCGATTTGGTGGGCAGCCCGCGTGATATTGGTTTGCACTACGATGACCTGACGCTCACCACAGCCGATGGCGTACGGGTTCACGCCTGGCACATACCGGGCCCGTCGGCCCCGACGGTTTTGTTCCTCCACGGAAATGCTGGCAACATCTCCTACCGGCTCGAAAAGATTGCGCTGCTTCATCAACTCGGTGTTGGTGTGCTCATTCTCGATTACCGGGGCTACGGTCGCAGCGAAGGACGACCCAATGAAAAGGGCACCTACCTCGACGCTCAGGCCGCCTACGACTATCTCGCCGCGCACAACCTGCCGGTGGTGCTCTACGGTGAATCCCTAGGTTGTGGAGTCGCTGTTGAGCTGGCCACTCGTGTTACGGTGGCTGGTGTTATCCTCGAAGCGCCGTTTACTTCCATTGCCGATGTCGGCCAGCGTCTCTTCCCCTACCTGCCGGTTCGCTGGCTGGTGCGTAACCGCTACGAGAACCTCCGCAAAATCCCACAAATCACCGCGCCTGTGCTCATCTTACACAGTCGTGACGACGAGATTTTTTCTTTCGCCCATGCAGAGCAACTGCACGCCGCGGCACGCGCCCCGAAAAAACTGGTCGCGCTACGCGGCAGTCACAACGACGCCTTTTTGGTCAGCGCATCTGAGTATCGCGAAGCCCTCCGCGAATTCCTCGCCAACCTGGCGGCGCGACGCTAAGGAGGCGTTGGGGGCGCCCCAATCCATGCCGCACCACGCATGCATGTGCCGGCAAGTGTTCGAGCGTGGAACTGGTCGTCTGGGCAACCGGCGTTGTCATGGAGAGGTTTCGCGGTAGGATGAAGGTGTGATTCGCAGCCGGTATAGCTACCGCTTACGGGAACCGCGACCGGCACGACGGTCGGCGCTGGAGAGTTACCGTCTGTTGTTTGTGGCGCTCGGGGTGTTGTTGGCCATCATGGCAGTTGCCTATCACAATTTGAGTCGGCCCTACCGGTTTCTGCGCGAGGTCGAAAACTTTATGGTAACCCTGCCGCGCCGCTCCGTGGAGGAAATCGAACGGGAAACCCGCCGGCTGGCGCGCGGTTTGGAGAATTCCAACCTGCTGATCCAACAAGGTGCCGTAGCCGTGTTGCGGGTCACCACTGGTAAAGACCTGGGCGATAACCCAGACGTGTGGCGGGTGTGGTGGCGCGCCGTGGAACCGACGTGGCGTTACGAGCGGCGCGATCAAGCGGGTGCCGCACCGTGAACCTGTTTCATTGGGGACTTCTGCTGCGGTATATGGTTTACGGCGTCCTGCCGTTGATTGTGCTGTTTGTGGTGGCTGAGAAAATCATCGGACCGGGGACGGCAGGGGCGTTGTTTGTGTTGCTGGCGTTGGCGCTGCCGTTTGTGGCGGTCGGTTGGCTCGGATATCAGCACTGGCGCCATCGCCGGAAATAAAGCGTCGTTGCCGCAGTGCTTCCCCGCGGCCCACGATCTCCACCGGCCGACCCAGATATTCCTGCAACAATCGCCCGAGCCGGTCGGGCCCCAAGTCGTATGTGCGTCCCACGCGCCGATAAAGCCAATTTGAAAAATCCCAAAACGCCTCAAACCGGTACAACGACTCAATGCCCCGAAACCGACCGCTGTTGGCCACCAAATCCCAGTACCGCGCGAAGCGGCGCAGTTGTTGCATCGTTGCGAAATCAATCAACTTGTTCTGCAAAATCTCGTAGGGCGGATACGGCGAGTACACCATCTGCCATTCCGCATCGTGTCGGCTGATCGGTGTCCCGCGCAATCGTTTCAAAATCCCGACCTGAATCTCGTGCGGTCGCAACGCTGCCAGCCGATCGAATCCCGCCGCGAAGCTCTCCAGTGATTCACCCGGTAGCCCTACGATCAGATCGGCATGAATATGAACGTTGGTTTCTTCACGCAACCACCGCAAGTTCGCTTCGGCGCGCGGGTTGTCCTGCCGGCGTTGGATGCGTGCGGCCACGTCGGGATTGAATGTCTGGATGCCCACTTCAAACTGAAGACTGCCGGGAGGAAACTGCCGGATCAGGTCGCGCAACGACTCGGGAAACCGGTCGGGGATCATCTCGAAATGCACGAGCATGCCGGGCTCGTAATGGTCGAGGAAGAACTTCAGAATGGCGCGGCTCGCGGCGAGGTTGAGGTTGAATGTCCGATCCACAAATTTGAATCCGCGTGCACCGCGGTCCCAAAGTCGGTGCATTTGGCCGAGAAATGGCTCCAACGGTGCTTGGCGTACCGGGATGTCCAATGACGATAGACAGAACTCGCACGAAAATGGGCAACCCCGCGACGCCTCTACATACACGACGCGCTGCGTGAGATCGGTTGGCGTGTATTCCTCATACGGCCATGCGAGGTCCGCGAATTGGGGCAGCGGTGCCGGGATGATTTGGGCGACCGGCTGGGCCGTACCGCGCTGGTTGGTGTGCAATAGCTCGCGACATAATTCCGCGAACGCCAAGTCACCCTCGCCAGTGATCACGTAGTCGGCATACCGGGTGATCTCCTGTTGTTCCGTCTCGAAACTGATTTCGGGTCCGCCGAGCACCAGCACCACATCGGGTGCGAGCCGTTTCAACGCCGCCGCCAACAGCGTAGCCGGTAGGGCGTTCCAGATGTACACACCGAGGCCGACGATCCGGGGTTGTTGCGCCAAAACCACCTCGGCCATGTCCAAGGGGCGTTGGTTGATGTCGAACTCCAGCAACACAGCTCGGGGGCGCAATTCACGGAGATTCGCGAGCAGGTAGCGCAGTCCGAACGCGGTGTGTGCGTATTTGGCGTTCAACGTTGTTAGGACGATGTCAGCCATCACGGTCATCGTAGCCGGTATGGCACCGCAAATCCAACGCTGAGGTGCCAAAGGCACCGGGTGCCGCCGCGCGATGCGGAGACCACGCGGCTCATAAGCCGGTGGGTCTCGAGCCCAGGCTTAGCAGCGGAACATCAATCGCCTGTCTGTTGCCCGTCGGTGGCGGCAGCGGCAATTCGAGCGAGACGTTCGCGAGCTGCGCGGGCGTGTCGGCTGGAGGGGTACCGGGTGCAGATCGCTTGCAGCACGGATTTCGCGCCCATGATGTCGTGACGATGTTGCAGCAACCAGTCCGCGAGACGGTTGGCGATGATGGCAAACGCATCGTCGGTTTGGGCCTTCTGGAGCGCGATTTGGAGTTCAGCGATAGCGGCGTCGGGGTTCTGAAGTTTGTCGTGCAGCAACTCGGCAATTCGAATGTGTGGAAAAGGTTCGTTGGGATGCTGCTCGATCACGCGACGAAATTCGGCAATCGCGTCGTGATACCGCCCTTGAGCGGCCCGCGCTTCGGCAATGCTGTATTGCGGGCGGACCTCGAGCTGATCGTCGGTAGGCAAGCCGAGCTGGGAGAATCGCTCGGCGAATCGTTCAACGGTGTGCCAGCCAAGCAGCACAAACCAAACACAGCCGATGAGGACAACCCAACTGACCAGCAGGAGCGGGCTTTGATGGAGATTGGAGAGGTCGCCGCGACGCCACAACCACCAGCTCATGGCAAACGCGAGAGTGCAACGGATGAGGATGGACAACCACCGGCTCACTTAGTTGGGATGCGGGCCGCCGGTAGGACGTGGCAAAAAATCAAGGCGGCACCCGGTAGGAGTGCCGCCTTGTGTGAACTGTGGCGTGGGAGGATGCGTGACCGCTCACGCATCGTAATACATGTGGAATTCCCACGGATGCGGACGCAGACGAACCTGGTCGTGTTCCTTGCGTTTCATCTCGATCCATTGCTCGATAACATCCTTGGTAAACACGTCGCCCTTGAGCAGGAACTCATGGTCTTGCTCAAGTGCGTCGCATGCTTCCGCCAAACTCCCCGGCATGGACGGGACTTTTTTGAGTTCTTCCGGCGGGAGTTCGTAGATGTTTTTGTCGAGGGGCTCACCGGGATGAATGCGGTTCTCGATACCGTCAAGCCCGGCCATCAACATCGCCGCCATCGCGAAGTACGGATTGGCGGTTGGATCGGGTGGCCGATATTCGATGCGTTTGGCCTTCGGGCTGGGTGAATACGTCGGGATCCGCACCGCTGCGGACCGATTGCGGGAGCTGTAGGCGAGGTTGACCGGCGCCTCAAAGCCGGGCGTGAGCCGTTTGTAGCTATTGACGGTCGGGTTGGTGAATGCGGCCATCGCGCGCGCGTGCTTGAGGATGCCGCCGATGTAGTACAGCGCCAGTTCGCTGAGGCCGCCGTATTCCTTACCGGCAAACAGTGGTTTGCCTTTCTTCCACAGCGATTGGTGTGTGTGCATGCCAGAGCCGTTGTCGCCAAAGAGTGGTTTGGGCATAAACGTCACCGTCTTGTTGCGACGTTTGGCGACATTTTTCACGATGTATTTGTACAACATCATGTCGTCACCCATCCCAACCAGCTCGTTGAAGCGCAGGTCAATCTCGGCCTGACCGGCCGTGGCCACCTCATGGTGTTCGCGTTCCACGCGGAGACCACATTGTTTCATCACCATGATCATTTCGTTGCGGATATCCACGAGCTGGTCAGCCGGTGGGACAGGGAAATAGCCCTCTTTGTGACGGATTTTATGGCCAAGATTGGGGTTTTCTTCGCGGCCCGTGTTCCAAATGCCCTCGTTACTGTCGATATAGTAGTAACCGCTATTTGAGGTTTGCCCGTAACGGACATTGTCGAAAATGAAGAATTCCGCCTCAGGCCCCATGTACACGGTATCAGCAATCCCGGTACTCTTCATGTAAGCCACCGCTTTCCGGGCCACATTGCGCGGGTCACGGCTGTAAGGTTCGCGGGTGATCGTGTCTACCGCATCGGCGATGATGCTTAAGGTGGTAACCTGCGGAAAGGGATCGATAAACGCCGTGGCGGGGTCGAGGATCAACAACATGTCACTAGCCTCGATAGACTTCCAACCGCGAATCGAGGAGCCATCGAAACCCACCCCTTCTTCGAAGGTTGACTCATCCAACTCGGCCACCGGCATACAAAAATGCTGCCACGTGCCGAGAAAATCACAGAACTTGATATCCACGAGTTGCACATCCTTCGCTTTACACAAGGCCAAAACTTCTTTCGGTGTCATCGTCGTCTCCTTAGCGATTGTGGCGCTGATGGCGCCGGTGGTTCATGGGCATCCGAGCCGACCCAAACACGGCACTAAACGGCTGCCTCGCCGCGTTCTTCAGTGCGGATTCGGATAGCTTGCTCCAGGGGCAACACGAAAATTTTGCCATCACCGATCTTACCGGTTTTGGCGGATTTGAGGATTGCTTGAATGGCCAAGTCCACTACTTGGTCGGCCACCACAACCTCCAGCTTCAACTTCGGCAGAAAATCCACCGTGTACTCACTGCCTCGATATATCTCGGTGTGCCCTTTCTGCCGTCCAAACCCCTTGACCTCACTGACGGTCATACCCTGCACGCCGACCGCGGCCAACGCCTCCTTCACATCCTCCAACTTGAACGGTTTGATGATGGCTTCGATTTTCTTCATCCGCCTCCTCCCCTGTGCGGCGGCGGATTGTAGGGAGCCGATTCCGGTGTGTCCAACCGAAACTGACCTCCCACCCACCTCACGGGGGAACTTTCGCGGTAGCACCGGATGTGCCGCGTCCGATCCCCTCTGGCCAGTGCCTTTTCCAACTCACGTGACCTCAATCTCATCCTACCGGCCTTGTCGATTCGACCCGAGCCGGCACGGCTCAGGCAAGTGTGGTGATTTGCTCATCCTGACCAAATCACAGCACCGGGCGCGGGGTTTGCTTTGCTGTTGCTGCTACAGGAAGCGATTGCTAGTTTCGCTGCACGCCATGGAAGTGCCCGGCCAAATACCGCCTTCCATCAATTGCCACGCCTGCAATGCCGCGATCGACCTCACCGGTCACCAGGCATTCCACCACGTGGAGTGCCCCCAATGCGGTGCCGTCTCGGTTGTGCCGATGCAATTTGGCAACTTCCTACTGCTCAATCCACTCGGTGTTGGTGGTCTCGGCACGGTGTATAAGGCGGTCGACCTTGCGCTGGGCCGGTCGCTGGCCCTGAAGATTCTCCGCAAAAAATTCGCCACCCAACCAGAGTTCATCGAAAGCTTTTTCCGCGAAGCGCGGGCCGCGGCTGCGGTCACCCATCCGAACATCGCGCAAGTGTATTCCTTCGGCGAACACGACGGTCAATATTACCTCGCGATGGAACTGCTCGAACGCGGCAGCCTCGACGACCGCATTTCCACCCTGGGCAAACTTCCCGAAAAAGATGTTCTCGAAATCGGTCGCCAAATCGCCGCGGGGTTACGGGCCGCGCACCTTCGTGGATTGCTCCATCGCGACATCAAACCCGGCAATATCCTTTTCGGCGAAGACAACATCCCCAAACTTGTCGATTTCGGCTTGGCTCGCGCCCAACACGAAGCGCACCTCGATGCCGGTGGGCCAATTTGGGGCACGCCCTACTACATCGCGCCCGAAAAGCTTCGCGGCCAACCTGAAGATCACCGTAGCGACATGTATTCATTGGGCGCCACGTTGTATCATGCATTGGCAGGCCGACCACCCTTCGATGCCGAAACCGCCAGTAAGGTCGTCACCAAACACGCCACCCAACCGGCGCAGTCGCTACGCACCTACGTGCCCACGGTCCAAAACGCCACCGTTCACCTGATTGGCCGGATGCTCTCCAAAAATCCAGCCGAACGACATGCGACCTATGACGAGTTGCTTCACGATTTTGAGGAGGCGATCGCGGCGGTAAAATACGCCGAGCAAAACCGGGTCGTCGCCGCCCCTACCGGCGAGCAAATTTCGCTTCGCTCGGTGATTGCCACCGCCGTCCTCGTAGTGATCGGGATGGCCGTGCTGGTATGGGTCTTCATCCATCGCGAACGGTTTTTCGGTCCCACCGCCAAACCGACTTCGGTTGCGG
>JANWVU010000047.1 GCA_025056465.1 Verrucomicrobiia bacterium
GAGATCACGGGGCCGGGCAGCGAGACGTTTCGCAGCGGGGGGACGGTGGAGGTTGATTTTTACGGAGCGGGCGCGGGTGAGAACCGCCCGGAGCCGATGTTGCGGCTGGCGTATATGCAGTTGGATTGGCCGAAAAGCGGCTGGCAAGTGTTGGCCGGTCAGGCTGCCGACATCATTTCCCCATTGGCGCCCACGACGGTGAACTATTCGGTTGGTTGGTGGCAGGGCAACATCGGCTACCGGCGGCCGCAGTTGCGCGTGACGAAAACGATACCGGTCACCGACACGGTGAGCATGAAGTGTGAGGCCGGTATCTTGCGGACGATTACCGGGCGGAAGTTTGTGTTCAAGGAGGCAACCGACCCGGATACAGGCGCCGATGCGGGCTTTCCGACTGTGGCGGGGAGATGGAGCGTGAGCGCAAACGTGTCGGACGCTGGTACGGCGACGTTGGGGGTCTCGGCCCATTATGGGCAGGAGGAGCAACACCGCGCGGATTTGTCGGGTGTTTTGGAATACGATACGTGGTCGGCAAACGTCGATCTGCGGGTCCCGATCACGCGGTGGTTGTTGGTCCAGGGAGAGGTATTCATCGGGGAGGACCTGGATTCGTACCTCGGCGGTATTGGTCAGGGAGTCAATCTGACCGCCGAGGCCGAGATTCAGTCGTGGGGTGGCTGGGGCGCGCTGACGTTGACGCCCCATTTGGCGTGGCAGTTCAACTTGGGCGGTGGCTTAGACAACCCACGCAACCCCGACGTGCCCAACGCGGGGCGCACGGCCAATTGGTTCGTGTTTGGGAATGTGTTCTACACGCTAACCAGCGATCTGCAACTGGCGTTTGAGGTAATGCACCTGCGCACGACGTATCGTAACCTTGCCGACGGCGCAGCGTGGCGGCAGCAGTTGGCATTGATTTACAAATTCTGACCGCGACGGAGTTTTACATGACCCGACTAGATGCCGGTGTCCGCCGATTCCGTGAGCAATGCCGCAGCGCATATCAGGCGCACTTCCAAAAACTCTCGCGGGAAGGGCAACACCCGCACACGTTGTTCATTACGTGCTCGGATGCACGGGTCGTGGCCCATCTGATCACGCAAAGCCTGCCGGGTGAGTTATTCATGGTGCGAAACGTCGGGAACATCGTCCCACCGGCCAACCAAACCGCACATCACTCGACGGCTGCTGCGATCGAATACGCGGTGGATGTTTTGGGGGTCGGCGACGTGGTCGTATGCGGTCACACCCAGTGCGGTGCCATGAGCGCGCTGGCTGACGGCCCGCCGCAAGCCGACCGGCTGCCGCACCTACGCGCGTGGCTTGAGCAAGCCGAGGCGGTGCGTCGGTTGCTCCCTCCCCATCCCGCTGATCCCATTCGCGCGGTCACGGAGGCCAACATCCTGTGGGGGATTGAAAACCTGCGGTCCTATCCTTGCGTAGCGGAGCGTGTCGCGGAAGGACGATTGCGGTTGCACGGCTGGTTGTTCGTCATCGCGACGATGGAAATTCTCACATGGAACCGCGATGTCGATCGGTTCGAGCCAGTCGAAACGGAGAGTAGGTCATAGTCCAAACACGTTCAAACAGATGTTTCGGTCAAGCCCACGTCCCATCTTTGTCGCTTAGCGCGCTAGGAGTTCATGAGCCGGCAGGGCCGATGAGGCTGCGGTCGCCGACATCCGGCGCGTGATACGTTTACGTCCCGACCAGGCGTGTGGACTGTGCACATTAGCGAGCGAGTGCAATTGACGGTAGGGTCAAAAGGGGGTCGGTTTTGGCGCCAAGCACTAGGGACGTTTTCATGACCTTCGGTCGGGATTTTCCAGAGACACGATTGTACCGGCTGGCTGCCTAGGGTTTCCCGCAACAGCGAAGGACAATCGTCCTTTTTCTCGCGCGAGCATGTGCCGAACAATGCGAAAGCTTAGGTGCGCGAAGGTCTTGGCCCTTCGCGGCTGCTCACTCCAGCGCAAGGCGAATCGCGACAGATGCGGTAAAGTGGGGCGGGGTGTGCTCTTCCGCTTCGCACCTCACTTTTTGAAAGTATTCCGCATCGGATGGCATCCCTGCAATAGAGGTTCGGTTGGGAGGGTGCGCTTCCACAAGCGCAACCTCTGAGTCACGAACCCTTGGGGCGTCCCGCGATGGCCAATCTGTTAGGGGCAATCATTTGGCGCACCATTATACGGGTACCAATACACCACTCGTGACTGAGCCCACTCGTTGGTGCTGCTGTTAGACTCTGCGGAGGTTCTACGGAATTCGGCCTCTGTGAAGAGTCGAGCGCTCCCATCACCCAGCGCGAGATTTGCACCACGAAGATGGCGCACAGGACAGTACTGGCCGTTGGTGTTGGGAAACGTGCTTTCGTTGTTTTCCGAGAAGATCACCGTTTGGGATGGGTATACCATGACCTGCCTGCGGAACAAGCACGCCCCGTTGGGGTCCATGCGGTTGTTCATGCCATACATGTAAAATGGATTGCTGATCGTAGGCGTGTATGTGGGTTTAGGGGTGGTTGGACAAGTGAACACGCTGCTGCGACCAGGTAATGGCGGGCGCCCCTGCTCGTAGAGTCGGATTAACGTCGGCTGCTGTACATAACGAGTCAGCAAATTGAACCATGCGTTGGAATTGAGACTACCGTTAACCGCACCGCTTTGACCCTCGTACGCCAAGTAGTCGTTCCAATCATCCGCGTACATGTTAGAGGCTAACGACCACTGCCGCATGTTGGAGAGGCAATACGTTGCCCGAGCACGCTCTCTTGCTTTGCCCAGAGCCGGTAATGCCAACGAAGCGATTGTGCCGATGATGGCCACAACCACCAAAAGCTCAATCAGGCTAAATGCATGCCCAGCACCGCACGAGGGCACCGTGCTACCGTCCCATATGGTTCTCACTAGCATGCAGATTTACTAACGGCCTCGCATGGCAGATAGGTCACCGAGCTGTTACACTAGGATGATTTTTGTCGTCCAAAAACCTGTAAACGGATATACGGCTCTCCACTGTTTGATCCCGCCCCAGTCCACGATGCATGAATTCGCGGCGACCTATCGCTGTTAGCCGCACATCAAGCTGCACCCATTCGGGGACTGACAGGTCTCCCTGTTGCAAGCGCGCCAAAAGCGTCCCGCGTCCCTGCTCCGCGTTCCGCCCGTTCGCCACGTAATCAAGCACCGCTGACAACCGCGCATCCGAGGGCACCAAGACATGGGTCAACCCCCGCTCGCTAATCACTGATCGTGCTTTTTCTTCCTCTCGTGCGGCCAATACAGCAGTGGCGGCATGCAATCCTTGCACATTCTCCCAATAAAATGTCGTCACCGACCGAATCCTGCCAAAATAAAATAATGCCGTGCCCAAGTCCGCTTCGCACAACACCCGCAGTGCTTCCTGATCGGAGGCGCTTGCCAACCCCTCGGCTAAATGCCGTTTCATCGCGGCATCTACCAACGCCTCGTCCCAAGCACTACCCCGCCGTAGTTGATGAAAAAGAACCTGTTGATTCCATCCAAACCACAGTGCCTGCGCGGTCGCGATGGCCCCTGCCGCCGTCGCCCAAGCCCTGCGGCCCCAGCCACTTATCTCCCTCTTGTTCCTTCCCAACACGTACACGACCCAGACCGTCACCCACGCGGTTGCGAGCGCGTAAGCGCCCGCCCAGCGCACCTGCCAAAACAGAAGCGCCAGAAAAAACCAACTCAGAAAGAAACCCAACCACAATGCCGCCCATTCTTGCACCCGCAATCGTGGGTTTCCGGCGAGCCAGATTGCGCCCAACGCGAACACCGGTAGCACACCATAACCCTGCCACCATTGCCTCCAAACCTCTCCACCGACAAATCGCCCCCACGAATAAAACTCCGTGATGAACTCGTGCAGTCGACTCATTTGCCCATCCCGCATCCGATGCCAGTCCGCTCCTCCCCACCAAACCAGTAGCGGCACGGCAGCCATCGCCAGCCCACTGACGCTCAACCTCGCCCAGTCACGCGCGGACAGTTTGTCGCCGCGCATCCGCTGGCTTGTCAACACCACCATCGCCTCGCCCACACCCCACATCGCGGTCGCATACAACGGGTGGTTCACCTCTAAGCGCATCGCAAAATGTTGCGGTGCATACTCCACCACATACATCACCAGAGCGCTGACCATCCCCGTCACACCCCACCACCGCCATAAACTCGGATCATACCCTGCGGCCTCCGCTCCGTCCCCTCCCGCACGGGCGGGCATCAACACGGCCAATACCAACGCGCCCACCGACACGGCACCGATCGCAAAAAACTGCACCGTCGCCCCTGTCCACAAACCGAGGCCACTTAGCACACCCGCACCCAGGAACCACCACCGCGCCTCTTGTCTCGACGGCATCGGCCACCCCCGCCACCATTCCCACTCCGCGCGCGACGCCCCGCCCGCTTGAACCCATCCCAACCCGCCAAACGTCAGTGCGATTGCCGTCCCCAAAGCAAACATCCAGTGAAACGTCTGATGATCTGGTCGCAATGGGTGGAATGCCCAACCCACGTCAGGCAAAGTCACTACCACAACTACCCACAACACGGCCGGTACGACACCCAACCGTCGCGCGACCACCCAGCCGGTGGCACTTAGCCACCCGACCAGAAGCATGGGGTTCAACCAGACTGCGCCCGCCTCAATTGCCTCGCGCCATCCCCCACCCGTCGTTTGGCGTATCAACCAGCCTAATCCTACCAGACACCATGATACCGACTGGCTCCAGTGCACTTCGCGTCCAAAAGGTACGTTGTCAAAATCCGTGTTGCGCACTCGCCAAATACCTTGCTCGACCATTTGCTGCGCATACATCAGCCAACAATACGGGTCATTGTCGAGAAACACCCGGCCTGCCGTCCCACGTGCCCCCACCTCACCTACCGGTCGGAACTCCGACAAGAATCGCTGTACGCCGATGTCCCATGACCACGCACCAATCAACACGTGCGCGGTCACGCTTCCCAAGGCCACCCACCACAGCCAGACTGCATTGGTCCTCCGCTTCATTACCTTGCCGATCCCGCGACCTCACTCCTCCGTTGAGCTCCGAAAATAACTACCTCCTTTACCCCGTCACTCTTGCTAAGTTGCAACTTATCGTGACGTGGCTGCGCGACCATCCTCACCGCCAACCACGTCCGAAACCAGCGGCATCATAAAAGCAAGAGGGGAGCGCAGAGCGCTCCCCTTCGTTATAAGACTGTTCCCTCGTGAACCCGCAAACCCTACTGGGCAAACCGACGACGGCTGAACTGATACGCTCCCAACAAACCCAAAACCAGCAGTACTGCCGTGGACGGTTCCGGGATGATCTCCGTGCTGCCGTTTAAGATCAAATCGTTGCCGGCAATGTTCCCAATCCGCACGGTGCCATTAACGCCTGATGTCCCGCCGTTGATGGAGGTGCTGCCGTATGCCCAGAACCGAAACTCCACCAATTGATCGGTGGTGAAATCCGGGAAGTCCCACGTTGCCAACGTTGGACCCAAGGTGAACGGGATATTGAACGGCGTTTGCAACGTAAAGGGCCCGCTCCCCACCCGGTAGCCCCACCGCCCAGTGCCGGGACCCGTGTTGCTGCCGTTGATGGCGTACTGCAACGACGTCAGCGTCATCTGAAAGCCACTGACCGGTTGCAACTGGAACGTGATGTACTTGTCATTTTCATCGAATGTGTTCGTGATGTTCCAATTCCGGCTGTTGTATGAGTTAGCCCCCGTATTTTGAATGACACCAACGCGGGTCAATTTGTTATTGGCGGGTGCGAGCGACAAGTTCGCATCAATCAATACATCCGCTGTCAACTCTACCGGGCTATTGTCGCCCGATACGTCCCACACCAACAGTTGGGCTTTGCCGTCTGAGCCGGCGAGGGCCAAGCCCAACACGCCCACCGCCGCGAGCGTCTTCCATCCCTTCATGTTTCCTCCCTTCGTTAGTTTTTCTACAAATTTTTGACCTACATCGCTTGAATTGCGACGCGCCAACTCCCTCCATCAACTCCGTGAAAACTCGCGGACGCTTGTGCAACCAAATGGTGACAAGAGTTTCGCGACCATTCGCAAGAAACACACGCGACACAAATTTTTCCCAGATGGCGCAACAACGCATCGCGGCCGAAGCGAGCTCGACCCACTTCGGCATGCGCCATCGTGTGATCAACTCGGCAAAAGAGCTTCTCACGATATAGCGCGGAGATTTCGCCATCGTGGGACAAGCGAATCGAGCGCGGCCGGTCCCCTGCGCAAAAGGGCGGGCTGAAGTTGGAAGCCGCGGCCGCGAAATTGAGTGAGGCGGATCAGCCGCCCGCGGCTAGGTAAAAAATAGAGGCGCGACGATTGGTCGCGCCCCTGCTGTTGCTTGGCAGGAATCTAGAGACGGTTCTTCACGAGGATCTCCACGACGCTGGGATCGGCCAGCGTGGTGGTGTCGCCGATTTGATCGGGTTGCCCCTCGGCGATCTTGCGCAAGATACGCCGCATGATTTTTCCCGAGCGCGTCTTGGGAAGTGCGGGCGCGAACTGAATTTTGTCCGGTACGGCAATAGGGCCGATTTCTTTGCGTACGTGCAACGCCAGCTCTTTGCGCAACTCTTCGCTTTCCTGGACTCCCTCGCGCAGGGTCACGAACGCATAGAGCGCCTGCCCTTTGATTTCATGCGGCATGGGTGCCACGGCGGCCTCGGCGACCTTCGGGTGGCTGACGAGCGCGCTCTCGACCTCGGCAGTGCCGATGCGGTGGCCGGACACGTTGACCACGTCGTCAATGCGTCCGAGCAACCAGTAATCACCATCGGGATCGATGCGGCAGCCGTCGCCGGTGAAGTAGAGGTTTTTGTACATCGTGAAGTACGTATCAATGAACCGCTCGTGGTCGCCCCATGTGGTACGCATCATCCCGGGCCAGGGTTTTTTGATGCAGAGCTTGCCGCCCTCGTTGGGCGCGCATTCTGTACCATCGTCCCGTAGCACGACCGGTTCGACACCGAAGAATGGACGGCATGCACTCCCCGGCTTGAGCACGTGGGCACCGGGCAGGGGGGTGATGAGGATGCCACCGGTTTCCGTTTGCCACCATGTGTCGACAATCGGGCAACGTTCCTTGCCGATGTGTTTGTAGTACCAGATCCACGCTTCGGGGTTGATTGGCTCGCCCACCGATCCCAGAACGCGCAAGCTGCTAAGGTCGTATTTGGCAGGCCACTCGTCGCCCAAGCGGATCAACGAGCGAATTGCGGTCGGCGCAGTGTAGAACACGGTGCATTTGAATTTTTGCACGACGTGCCAGAACCGACCGGGGTCGGGATAGGTGGGAACGCCCTCGAACATGACGGAGGTGGCCCCATTGCAAAGCGGTCCATACACAATGTAGCTGTGGCCGGTAACCCAGCCGATGTCCGCCGTGCACCAGTAAATGTCATCGTCGTGGATGTCGAAGATGTATTTGTGGGTGAGGCTGACGTGCAGGAGGTAACCCGCCGTGGTATGCAGCACACCTTTGGGTTTGCCGGTGGAGCCGGACGTGTACAGGATGAACAGCGGATCCTCAGCGTTTTGCACTTCGGGCGCGCAATCCGGTTTGGCTTTCGCCATCTCATCGTGCCACCACACGTCGCGCGGCCGTGAGAACGGGCAAGGCTCCTCGTTGCGTCGGACGACGATAACGCGCTCAATGCAACCGGCTTTTTGACATGCTTCATCGGCGATTTCCTTCAGTTTGATGTGTTTGCCGGCGCGCAATGAGACGTTGGAGGTGATGAGGAGGCGGGATTTGGAGTCGGTAATCCGACCGGCTAATGAGTCGGCGCTGAACCCGCCGAACACCACCGAGTGTATCGCCCCAATCCGCGCACAAGCCAACATGGCGACCGGTAGCTCGGGGATCATCGGCAGATAGATGGTGACCCGGTCACCTTTTTTCACGCCATTGGCTTTGAGCACATTGGCGAAGCGACAAACTTCCGCGTGCAGTTGCCGGTAGGTGATTTTCTTCACGTCATTTTCCGGCTCGCCCTGCCAGATGATCGCTACCTTGTCCGCATTGCGGGTTTTCAGATGGCGGTCCAGGCAGTTGACAGAGACGTTGAGCTGACCGTCCTCAAACCAAGTGTGTTTGATGATCCGCGCGTCGGTGTTCCAGGTGTATTTGCGGCCGACGGTTGGTTTTTTGAACCACTCCAAGGTGGCGCATTGTTCCAACCAGAACCCATCAGGGTCCTCGATGGAACGCCGGTACATTTGCTGGTATTTTGCGGCGTCGATGTGCGCCCGTTTGATGACTTCGGGCGACGGGGGAAAAGTGCGTGTCTCGGTTAACAAGGATGCGGTTGATACCGTTTGTTGCTGGCTCATGTTCTCTCCTACGTTTCGAGCGATTTGCTCGCCGGGGGTGAAACGCAAACGAATCTGACCAAAACCTACCGGCGGGGTCAAGTGCACTTGAACCGGTTTTTCAAGCCGGCACTGTTTTGTTTTGGTGGCAACAAGGAGCCAGGGCATCGGAGACCCTGGCTAATCGTTGCCGGTGGTTGCGCGTAAATGGCGACGCTTTTCAGGAGCGGCCAAATAGCAACGGCTGATCTTCTTTTTGCAGCATGCGGCGCAGCTTCACCAGCGCGGCATCTTGGATTTGCCGAATCCGCTCGCGAGTGACTTTGAACCGCTTGCCCACCTCTTCGAGCGTCATCGGTTTGTTGCCATCGAGACCGTATCGCAAGATGATGATTTCCGCTTCGCGCGGGGACAGCTTTTTGACGTGTTCGCGGATGCTTTTGCGCATGGTCTTTTCGCGGAGCATGTCATACGGCGTCGGAGCGTTGGGGTCGGCCACGATGTCGGCAAATCGGTTGTCATCATCATCGCCAATCGGTGCATCGAGGCTCGCCGGCCGTGTGTTCATGTTGCGCAAGTGAGCAACCTTGGCTGGAGTCAGCTCCAGCTCATCGGCCAGTTCGGCATCTGTCGGCTCGCGTCCGAGTTCATCGGTTAGTTGCAATTGCAGGCGGTTGAGCTTGCTGACTTTGTCCACGATGTGCACCGGTAGCCGGATGGTTTTGGACTGGTTGGACAATGCGCGGCGGATGGACTGTTTGATCCAGAGCGCCGCGTATGTAGAGAGTTTGGCGCCTTTTTTGGGGTTGAATCTTTCAACGGCTTTCATCAGTCCAATGTTGCCTTCGCTGATGAGGTCGAGCAGCGGCAGCCCCATGCCTTCGTAGTCATGAGCGATTTTGACCACGAGCCGCAAATTGGCCTTGATCATGCGCAGACGCGCCTCTTTGTCACCGCGCTTGATCCGCTTGGCCAATTCGATTTCCTCTTCGGGCGTCAGCAAAGGCGTCTGCCCGATTTCCTGGAGGTAAACCTCCAACAAATCACGTCGTGCCCTGGCTCGCTCGTCGTTTGTCATGGTTGCGATGCATGATGTCGTTGGTTTGACGCGACCCCCGCCAAACCGCCAATTCATTTGATGCTTACGGCAAGGTTTGGGTTCAAATAACTCGTCGGCAGGTTGGGCATCTTCATGGGCTTCAAAGGTCGCGCAACTCTCTCAAAATCGCTAGGATGCGGTGTGTCATGCGGACGGTGTTTCTCGTAGGGCCGACGGCAGTTGGTAAGACCGCCGTTGCATTGGAGCTGGCACGCCGGTGGGATGCGGAAATCGTCACGGCCGACGCGATGCAAGTGTACCGCGGCATGGACATCGGGACGGCGAAACCATCGGCGGCGGAGCGTCTGCTGGTGCCGCATCATCTTTTGGACGTTTGTGAACCCGGCGAGCATTTTGATGTGCAACGCTACGTCGAGCTGGCACAGCAGGCGTTGGCGGAAATCCAGCGGCGCGGCAAAATCGCACTCGTGGTGGGGGGTACCGGTTTGTACATCCGTGCGTTGCGGTTTGGGTTGTTCAGCGGGCCAGGCCAAGACCCGGTAATCCGCCGCAAGCTGGAGGCGTTATCGGCCGGTGAGCTTTATGCTGCGTTATCGCGCGTGGACTCGACAACGGCCGCAGTCATTGACCGACACAACCCGCGTCGGTTGGTGCGCGCTTTGGAGGTAGCGCTAACTACCGGCCGATCGATGCGCGCATGCCAACAGCAATGGCGCCGGGAGCCTGTCATACCGGGGCCTGTGCTTGGTCTGCGACGTGAGCGGGCGGATTTGGTCGAGCGGATCGAACGGCGTGTGGATGAGCAGTTGCAAGCCGGTTGGCTGGATGAAGTGCGCCGGCTCATGCCGTTGCGCGGCACAGCGGCGCAAGCCATCGGATACCGCGAGTTAGCCGCTCATTTGCGCGGGGAGATTTCGCTGGCCGAAGCGGTGACCCAAATCAAGGCCCGCACGCGGCAGTTCGCGCGCCGACAAATGACTTGGTTTCGACGCGAACCCGGGCTAATTTGGATTGATGTGAAAGGGGACGAACCGGTAGCTGAGATTGTAGGGAGGTTGATCCGCGTCGTTGAAGCTGCATGAGACGGAAGCGGCGCTGGTCGAGCGCGCGCTGCTGGTGGGGTTGGAACGGCCCGGTCACGACCGGTGGGCTGAGCAGGATTCGTTGGCCGAATTGAGGGAGCTGGCCGAGTCGGCGGGCGTTGAAGTTCTCGATGTGGTGATTCAGAAACGGGCGGTGCCTTGTGCGCCCACCTTCATCGGCACCGGCAAAGCGGAAGAGTTGGCTGAGCGGTGCCGCCGCCTTGGCGCCAACATGGTGATTTTCGATGACGATCTGACACCGGCGCAGGGCCGCAATCTTGGGGAGATTCTCGGGCCGAATATCAAGGTCATCGATCGCACGGAATTGATCCTGGACATCTTCGCGCAACGCGCCCGCACCCGCGAGGGTAAGATTCAGGTTGAGCTGGCGCAGATGCAATACATGTTGCCGCGGTTGACCGGCTTGTGGACGCACCTGTCTCGTCAGCGTGGTGGGGTGGGTTGCCGGGGGCCGGGCGAGACCCAGCTCGAAGTGGACCGTCGCCGAGTGCAGGAAAAAATCACGCGTCTGCAGCGTCAACTGCTTGAGGTGCGGCAAAACCGCCGGATTGAGCGGAGCGGTCGGCAGCGGCTGCATTGGCCGGTGGTCTCGCTCGTGGGCTACACCAACTCCGGCAAAAGCACGTTGATGAACGCATTGACCGGCGCCGGGGTGCTCGCGGAAGACAAATTATTCGCGACACTCGATCCCACGACCCGACGGCTTCGTCTGCCGAACAATCAAAACGTGTTGCTCACTGACACGGTTGGTTTCATCCGCAAGCTGCCCCACCATCTTGTGGAATCGTTCAATGCCACGTTGGAGGAAGTAGTGGAAGCGGACCTGTTGCTTCACGTGGTGGACGTCAGCCATCCACAAGCCCATGAACACATCAAAGCCGTGGAGCATGTGTTGCACGACATTGGTGCCGGTCGCAAGCCCACGGTGCTGGCTCTCAATAAAATTGATCGGCTCACCGACGAGGTGATTTTGAACCGATTCCATCGCGACCACCCGACCGCTGTCCCCATCTCGGCCCGGTATGGAACGAACCTCGATCAATTGCTGGAAGAACTGGTGTTGCGCTTGCGCGACTGGCGGGTGGACGTCGAGTTGCACATCCCGCATGATCGCGCGCGCACGATTTCGTTAGTGTATCAGAGCGGATATGTGAGGTCGCGCCGACTTGAAAACGGCGCGGTGATTCTTGAGGCCCAAATTCCAAAAATGTTGGCCGGTGAGCTGGCGCCGTTTATAGTGCGCACCGCATGAAGTGGCGGTGGGTCTCGGTGCTCGCAACGGCGGTCGCGCTGTTGGTCTCCTGGGGGCGTGCTGATCAGCCGGTACCACCCGCGCGACCGTGGAAGTACATTGTGATTCATCACAGCGCCACCGCCGTCGGCTCGGCGGAAAAGTTCGCGGCCAATCACCGCGCTCGTGGAATGGCCAATGGGCTGGCTTACCATTTCGTAATTGATAATGGCTCGGATGGCATGCCCGACGGGTTCATCGAGGTCGGCAATCGTTGGACCGAACAATTGCCGGGCGGGCACTGTCGCACGCGTCGCTGGAATGACACCGGGATCGGCATTTGTTTGGTTGGGGATTTCACCAAAGACACGCCCACGGAGCGGCAGCTCGATTCCTTGGTGTTGCTCGTGCGGGGGTTGCAGGAGCAATTCGATATTCCGCTTGATCACGTTGTGGGTCACGGACAACTGGAGGGCGAATCCACCGAGTGTCCCGGTCACCGGTTTCCTTGGGACGAATTCAAAGCGCGTCTGAGCGCCGAGCGATGACCCAACTCATCCGTGAAATGCCGGAGACGGAGCGCCCGCGGGAACGGCTGTGGCGACTCGGACCGGAGGCGCTGCGCACCGACGAATTGATTGCCATCTTGTTGCGGACCGGCACGGCCGGTCACTCGGCGGTTGTGTTGGCGCAGCAACTCCTGCGTCAGCACGGCGATTCGCTCAATGCGTTGGCTCGCGCCAAAGCGCCGATGTTGGCGAAGATACCGGGCCTTGGGCGCACCAAAGCGATTCAGGTGGCCGCTGCCTTTGAGCTGGCGCGTCGGCTGGTGAGCGAACAACAACATCGGTTGGACATTTCCGATCCCGACGCAGCGGCCAACTGTTTACGCGAAGAATTTCGCACAGCCGACCGAGAAATTTTTCGGGCGCTGTTGCTCGACACCAAAAATCGTCTAATTCATATCGCCTGCATTTCTACCGGTACGGTCAACGCCAGCCTGGTTGAACCACGCGAGTTGTTCAAAGCGGCGATTGCCTACTCGGCCACCAGTGTAATCGTGGCACACAACCATCCCAGTGGCGACCCCGCGCCCAGTGCCGAGGACCTTGCCATCACGAAACGATTGGTTCAGGCCGGTGAGCTGCTGGGTATCAAGGTGATCGATCATATTATTATTGGCCTACCGGCACCCCATCGTCCGCGCGACTTTGTGAGCCTTCGGGAACGAGGGCTTATTTAACGAGACCAAACGCAATCCGGCGGTTACCAACGTCTCATCTTGCCAGAGTTGGGTGATGAGGGGCTAGCAGGCGGGAGTGAATGGGAGTTTGGCGTTGCTGTCACTGTGCGGCTTCGTTAGAAGGATTTTGTGGAAGTGACCAAACCACTTCGCGTCGTTCAAGTAGGGTTGGGTGACATTGGCCGCGCCGCGGCCCGGTTGGTGTTGGAGAAACCGCACCTGCAACTGGTTGGTGCCGTCGATCCGAAATTCGTTGGGCGTCCCTTGATGGAGGTGTTGGACTGGCCGTACCGGCTCGAAGGCGTTGTCACTCATCATATCCCCGCAGCGGACGTGGCCATTCATTGCACGACGTCGCGTTGGGAAACCGCAGCGGACGAACTCGCGGCTCTCGTGCGCTTGGGAATGCATTGCGTCACCTCATGCGAACAGGCACTCCTACCGGATCAGCACGACACCGCCCGAGCCGCTGAGCTCGACCGGCTTTGCCGCGAGCATCGCGTTAGTGTGGTGGGCACCGGCGTCAATCCCGGTTTCGTCATGGACACTTTGCCGGCGCTGCTCACCGCTGCCTGCCAACGCGTTCATTCCATCCATGTGCGGCGCGTGGTGGATGTCGCGACGCGCCGTCCCGCCCTGCAGCGAAAAGTCGGTGCAGGGCTGACACCTGCCGAGTTCGATGCGCAGCTTGCGGCCGGTACGTTACGTCATGTTGGTCTGACCGATTCGCTGCTATTCGTCGCGCGCGCCATCGGGTGGGAAGACGTGGATGTGTCGGAAAAAATCGAGCCAGTGCTTGGCGCGGACGGTCGCGTGGCCGGTGTGCGGCAGGTCGCGCACGCGCCCAATCTCGTTTGGGAATTGGAGATGTACCGGGGTGCTCCCGAACCGCGCGATGAAATCCACATCGAGGGTGTTCCCCCGATCCACCTTGTCATTCGCAATGGCGTGGCCGGTGACCTCGCCACGCCGGCCATGCTGGTCAACATCATTCCTCAGTTGCTCGCGGCACCACCGGGCCTGCACACGATGGCTGAGCTTTGCCTGCCTCATTTCGCATAAGGCGCCGCGATGCCTAATTTGGTTTATTTCGATTTGGAGACCCAAAAAAGCGCTTCAGAAGTGGGCGGCTGGGACAACAAACGCGCCATGCGGATGTCGGTGGGTGTCATCTACAGCACCGCGCGCGGCGATTACCAAATTTTCGATGAAGCGCACGCGACCGACCTGATCAAGGAGTTGTTTCGCGCCGACCAAGTGATTGGTTTCAACATCCTCAATTTCGATTACGAGGTGCTCAGCGCATACACGCCGTTGGACCTGCGGCAGTGCCCAACCCTTGACCTCATGGTGGACCTTGAGCAACGCGTTGGCCACCGGCTGTCGCTCGAGGCAGTGGCCAGCGCCACGCTGGGCACGCCCAAAATCGCGGATGGCAACCAGGCGTTGCGCTGGTGGAGAGAGGGCAACCTGATGGCGATTGCTGAGTACTGTTGTTTCGACGTCAAAATTACCAAGCTGCTCCACGAATACGGTCAACGATACGGACACGTCGCGTACCTCGACCGATTCGGTCAACGTCGCCTGATCAACGTGAAGTGGTAGGTTGGGCCGCCGGCTGCGATCTTCCCCGTGACCGTTGGCCCCATGCCTTACATGGGTTTACCGTGGCGAGCCGACGGCCAAGCGATCGACGGAGGACTGCTGGCACGAGGGCGCCGTAGGTGACCCCCTGCTCGTAAAGTCAACGATAGGGGCGGAGGAGCTTTGTGGTTTCAGGCGCGATTGAGGTATTTGCCGGTGCGGGTGTCCACCTCGATGACATCGCCGGGATTGATAAACAACGGGACCTGAACCTCGAAACCGGTCTCCACTGTTGCCGGCTTGGTGACGTTGGTGGCGGTGTCGCCGCGCACGCCCGGTGGGGCCTCGATCACCTTGAGTTGCACCTTCGGCGGCAGTTCGATTTCGGCGGGTTTTCCCTCTACCTCCATCAACGTGACGCGGAGATTTTCAGTAAGGTATTTGGCGGCCTCGCCAATGAATTCCTCGCTGAGGGTGAT
>JANWVU010000048.1 GCA_025056465.1 Verrucomicrobiia bacterium
CAACTTCGCAAAATCTCCCACTGTCCAGCCCGCCGCCAGGCGGCGATGCACTTCACGCACAAACGCACGGTCAAAACTCACCTTGAAATCGCAATTCTTCAATCTGAGTACTGTCGGCAATGTCGCCAACTCACTGTGCCGCGTCCACAGGGTCCACAACGGGCCGACCGGCGGCGGAAACACCACGCGCTCCCAGCCGCGTCCGGCCGGTACCTCAAGCCACCGGCCGTTCCGCCACACGCAGGCCGGCAGGGTCAGTTCTTCGACGATGGTCTGTGCCGAGTACGGAAAATAAAACGCTGCCGGTGGCGCGCGAAGGTCCCGGTACCCCACCCGGATTTTCAGGGTCTGAGCGCGCCCGCCCAATCGTTCCACGGCGTGCCGGCTCATCACATTCGTGATGCCGGGCGCGCAACCCATCCCCAACACCGCCGTCAACCCGGCACGCTCGAATCGCCGGTGCCACCGCAGTTGCCGGCGCGTCCAGGTAAACAATCCACCCAAGTCCACATAACGCACACCGGCCTTGAGCGCGGCGGCCATGACGCGCAAATTGAAATCGTGTTGCGTGCAATTGACCACGACGTCGGCTCCCGCCAAGGCCTCGCGACAGTTGCGCGCGTCGGCAAACACACCGCGCACGCGCCGTCCGCTCAACGACCGGGCAAACCGCACGGCGGCCTCTTCGTTGAAATCGGCGACCCGAATTTCCGCTCGACGGTCAAACATCCACAAGTCCCGCACCACCGTTCGGCCAATCGTACCGGCGCCGCCCAAGACCACATACCGCCGTGCCTTCACAAGGTCAGTATGAGACCGCGACCGGAGACCGTCAACGGTTCGTGGCTTTGCATTCCCATACCCGAACAACAACGCCCGGTATCCAAGCCTACCGGCGGTTACTTCGCGCTCGCATTCGCGTGGCGGCGCGTGCTCGGCTTGGCGCCGTTGACAGGGTACGAGATTTCGGCAGAATCACCGCGCTTTGAATTCGAGTGACGAGTCCAGCGGCAGGCAGTTTGTGGTGGCGGTGATGAGCCGGGATCGTGTGGGGATCGTGCGGGATGTGACCCGTGCGCTCGGCCGGTGGGATGCCAACGTGGAGCACGCCAGCCAGACGGTGGTGATGAATTATTTCACGTTGATCATGGTGGTGGGTTTCCCTGAATCCCACACCGTCGCGGCGGTGCGCGACTTGTTGCGAACTGCCGGCACGCCGGGCGAGCTGGAGGTTGGCGTCAAGCTGGTCGAGCCGACAGCGAACCAACCGGTTGTGTCGGACATCGACCGCTTCATTCTCACTGCGGTGGGCGCGGACCGACCCGGTATCGTGCGGGAGTTGGCGACGTTTTGCGCCGCGCGCGGCATTAACATCACCGATTTATACGGCACCACCACCGCCGACGGTCAGTTCATCGTGATTTCGGAGCTGGCTGTGCCGCGTCGTTGGGAACTGGCGCAGTTGCAACTCGACCTCGCGCAACTGGGGCAGCGTATCGGTGTGCAGGTGACCTTGCAGCATGAGAACATTTTCCGCGCAACGAACGAAGTCACCGCACCGGGAATGTTCACCTGATGTATCGTACCGACGATATTCTCTCAACGGTTCGGATGTTCCGCGAGGAGCAGCTCGACGTGCGTACGGTGACGTTGGGGTTGAACCTGCAGGAATGCGCGTCGTACGACGCCGATCATCTTTGCAAGAAAGTTCGCGCCAAAATTTTGCAGCGAGCCGACCGGCTGGTGGCGGTTTGCGACGCGATTTCACAGAAGTACGGTATCCCGATCGTGAACAAAAGGCTGGCGGTCAGCCCGGTCACGTGGTTGCTCGAAGGACACGGACCCGACACGTTCTTGCAGGTCGGCCACACGTTGGATGAAGCGGCACGGGATGTGGGCGTGGACTTGATTGGCGGTTTTACGGCGTTGGTGCAGAAGGGAATGACGCGCGGCGAGCAGGTCTATTTTGAGGTGTTGCCGCGTGTGTTGGCCGAAACCCAGCGCGTGTGCGCGTCGGCGAGTTGATCGGGCGTGAGGTGGCGGCGGCGCGGGGGGCGCGTGCCCGCACCCATTCAGAGTTTGCGCAATTAAACGGCGAATCTGCTGGTGAAATGCGCTGGCAACGGTGTCGGCGCAACCTATACTGCAGCGCGCATGGCGGAAACGTTTCGGCGGTTGTCGATCCTCATTCCCGTTTACAACGAGGCGCGCACAGTGGAAGAAATCGTGCGTCGGGTGCAAGCCGCGAACACGTTGGGGTTGGAAAAAGAAATCATCCTCGTGGACGATTTTTCCACTGATGGATCACGCGAATTGGTGCAGCGCTTGGGACAGCAGGCCGGTATCAAAACGGTGTTTCATCCGCACAACCGTGGCAAGGGCGCGGCCATCCGCTCGGCGCTCGAGGTGGCGACTGGCGAGATATGTCTGATTCAGGATGCTGACCTGGAATACGACCCGGCCGATTACCCGAAACTGTTACAGCCCATTTTGGATGGACGTGCCGATGTGGTTTACGGCTCGCGGTTTACCGGGGGCACGCATCGCGTGCTGTTGTTCTGGCATTACGCAGCCAATCGGTTTCTAACGTTGCTATCGAACATGCTCTGCAATCTCAACCTCACCGACATGGAGACCTGCTACAAGGTATTTCGCCGCGCTTGTCTGAATGGCATCACGTTGAAATCCGACCGGTTTGGTATCGAGCCGGAGTTGACGGCGAAATTGGCGCGGCGGCGGTACCGGTTTTACGAGACCGACATCAATTACTCAGGTCGTGATTACAGCGAGGGTAAAAAAATCACGTGGAAAGACGGCGTAGCAGCGTTGTGGTTCATCGTGCGGTACCGGTTCTTCGATTAAGCCCAAAACAAAAGCCCCCGCGCCGAAGCGCGGGGGCTGGACGGTCCTGTGGAGGGTGACCGTTAGGAACATCCCATCGAGTGCCCGCAGTTCAGGCACTTGTAGCACGCGCCATTGCGCACCGTGATTGCACCACAGACATCGCAGGTGGGCGCATCGCTCATGAAGTGCGCCACGGACCGGTTCAGTTGTTGTACCGGTGCGATGACCATGTCCGGCCGACCGGGTACCTCGCCGGTCTGGGGCAAATCGGCCACCGGCTTGTTGACCAACCGTTTTTCCTGCTCTGCCACCTCGCGCAGCGGTAATTCGGGTTGCGCCAACGCTGGCCGATTCTGCTCGCGGTAGCCGGGGATGAATTGGTTGCCCAGCCACCGAAACAGATAATCGGTGATGGATTTTGCCATTGGGATGTCGGGATTTTTTGTGAACCCCGACGGTTCAAAACGTTGGTGCGCGAACTTGTTGACCAGCGTTTCCAGCGGCACGCCGTACTGGAATGCCAAACTAACCAACGTTCCGATGGTGTCCATCAACCCACCGATGGTGGAGCCTTCTTTGGCCATCGTGATGAACAACTCGCCCGGCGACCCATCCTCGTACAATCCCACGGTGATGTATCCTTCGTGACCGGCAATGTCGAACTTGTGCGTGATTGCCCGCCGCGTATCGGGAAGCCGGTGGCGCATGGGTGTATGCATCTTTTCACGCAACTGCTTGATCTCCGCCTCCAACTCTACGATCCGCTGCCGAAGCGCGTCGGTTTCCCTCCGAAGCGCCTCTGCCTCGGCGTTGCCGGTGCCGCTCAGGCTCTCTTTCGATGTGTTCAACGGTTGGCTGCGTTTGGATCCATCGCGGTAGATGGCCACCGCTTTCAAACCCAGTCGCCATCCTTCCACGTAGGTGTTGAAGATGTCTTCCACCGTGGATTCCTGCGGCATGTTGACCGTCTTGGAGATGGCACCACTCAGGAACGGTTGCACCGCCGCCATCATCTTCAGGTGCGCCATGTAGTGAATGCTGCGTTTGCCCTTGGCCGGCTTGAATGCGCAGTCAAACACCGGCAGGTGCCGCTCCTGCAAATGCGGCGCGCCCTCAATGGTATCGTTTTCATCAATGTACTTCACGATGTCGGTAATTTGCGCCTCGCTGTACCCCAACCGACGCAGGGCCATGGGGACCGTGCGATTGACAATCTTCAGCACTCCCCCACCGGCCAGCAGCTTGTATTTCACCAGCGCGATATCCGGCTCCACGCCGGTGGTGTCGCAATCCATCATGAACCCGATGGTACCGGTGGGCGCCAACACCGTCACCTGCGAGTTGCGATACCCGTAGCGGCGTCCCAACTCCAGCGCTTCATCCGCGCATCGTTGCGCGGCTTCTCGCAAATAATCGGGGCACGTCGAATGAATCGCCCGCACCGCGTCGCGATGCATGCCGATTACCTCCAACATCGGTTCCCGATTGCGCGCAAATTCCGCAAACGGTCCCAACCGCTCCGCCATCCGAGCCGATTGGGCATACGCTTCCATATGCATGATGGCGGTGATCGCCCCGGCCAGCGCGCGTCCCTCGTCGCTATCATACGGCAACCCGAGTGCCATGAGTAACGAGCCGAGATTGGCATAACCCAGACCGAGGGGACGATACAGATGACTGTTCAACGCAATTTTCTTCGTGGGGTAACTGGCGTTATCCACGATGATTTCCTGCGCCGTGATGAAAATCCGCACCGCCGCCTTGAAGCGCTCGACATCAAACACCCCATCCTCCCGCAGGAACTTCATGAGATTCAGCGACGCCAGATTGCAGGCGCTGTCGTCGAGAAACATGTATTCAGAGCATGGATTACTGGAGTTGATCGGTCCGCTGTTCTTGCAGGTGTGCCAACGCTGAATCGTGTCCTCGTACTGCACGCCAGGGTCACCGCAAATCCATGTGCCCTCTGCGATCCCCAACAAGAGCTCCCGCGCCTTATACGTCGGCCCCGGTTTGGTCGGGTCTGTGACCCAGTGTGTGGTCCAATCACGATCCTCCAATGCCGCCCGCATGAACTCATCCGTGACGCGCACACTGAGGTTTTCGTTTTGGAAACACACCGACGAATACGCCTCGCCGTTGAAGTCCCCGCTATATCCCTGTTCAATCAGCGCCCACGCCTTTTTCTCCTCGCGCGGTTTCGCCTCGATGAACTCCTTGATGTCCGGATGCCAGACTTTCAACGTGTTCATCTTCGCCGCGCGCCGCGTCTTGCCGCCGGATTTCACCACGCTGGCAATCGAGTCATAAACCTTCAGAAATGACAACGGACCCGATGGCCGACCCCCACCCGATAGTTTCTCCCGACGACTGCGCAGCGTGGACAAATCCGTACCGGTCCCGCTGCCGTACTTGAAAAGCATCGCTTCCGAGCGCGCCAGCTCCATGATGTCTTCCATGGTGTCGCCGACGGACTGGATGAAACACGCCGAACACTGCGGATACTCGTATTGCGACGGTGCCACACGGACTTCGCCACTGCGCCGATCATAATAATAGTTACCGGGACCACTTTGTTTGCCGACGCCGTACTGCTGGTACAAACCGCAGTTGAACCATACCGGCGAGTTGAACGCACCGTATTGGTTCAGACACAACCACGTCAGCTCATCGTAAAACACCTCGGCGTCCGCCGCGGTCGCGAAGTATCCCTGTTCCCGCCCCCAATCAGCAATCGTGCGCGTGACCCGATGAATCAACTGCCGCACGCTCGTTTCGCGTTCCGGTGTGCCGTTCTCCCCGTAAAAATATTTCGACACCACCACCTTCGTGGCCAGCACCGACCAACTTTTTGGCACCTCCACATTTTCCTGCTTGAAAATCACTTTGCCGGCATCGTCGGTAATCTCCGCCGTGCGTCGCTCCCACTCCACTTCGTCGAAGGGATTAACCCCGGCGCGGCTGAACATGCGCGGCACGGTCAGTCCGCGTGTCTTCTCCGCGCTACGTCGTGCTCGTTTGGTCGAAGTTGTGCTCACGTCACCAAGATAATCTTTCTCATGGTGGGCGGCTTTTCGAGAAGAAATCTCCACCGCCGTTTTTGCGCCGATCATGAACTTGGGCCTCCTTTGGTTTGTTAAAATTTCGCGACAGGCGAATTTCCCCCAAAACCACTAATAGCGTATCACCTGCCTGTGGAAACCCCATATATTGTGTTTTTTGGCCTTTGCAAGCAAAAAACTTCGCCGTGCGAAAAATTTCGTTTTTCCAACGAAAACGTTACGGTTTTTTGTCGGGGTGGCGGGGTCGCGACCGGCATTCCAGCACCACCGGGCACCCGAAAAACTCCCACGCGCGTCGCAGTTGGCCCACAAGATAGCGCTCGTAACCTGGCGTCAGTGCATCCGTGCGGTTCACGAACAGCACGAACGTCGGCGGCGCACCGGGCTTTTGAAAGGCGTAGTAAATCTTGAACCGCCGCCCACCCACCAACGGCGGTGGATATGCCTCCAACGCGCGCCCCAAAAGTTGATTCAGTCGCGGCGTCTCCACGCGCATCTGCCGCGATTGTTCAATCCGCGCCACGTGCGTGAACAGGTCGGTGACTCGTTCGCCGGTTTTTGCCGAGGCAAACACGACAGGTGCCCAGTCCAAAAAAAACAACTCGCGCCGTACGGCTGCCAGATACTCGTCTTGAAACGACCGGGGTCGTCGGGATCGGGCCGCGCGTCCGGCCGGCTCACTGGGGCGCACCCCGGCGGCCAAATCCCACTTGTTGACCAAAATGACGCAACTGCACCGCGCCTCGGCAATCAGCCCTCCGATGCGTTTGTCCTGCTTTGTCACCCCGGCCGCTGCATCGAGCACCAGCACCGCGACATCACATTCGCGAATGCTTCGTTCGGCACGCATCAAACTGAATTGCTCCACCGAGCTACGAATTTTTCGCCGGTGTCGCAATCCCGCCGTGTCCACCAAAACATACTGCCGCCCTTCCCAGGTGAACGGAACGTCCACCGCATCGCGCGTTGTGCCCGGTATCTCGCTGACGATGGTGCGCTCGCTTTGCAAAATCGCATTGATCAGCGAGGACTTACCGGCGTTGGGTTTGCCCACGACGGCTAAGCGTAACGCCGGTGGGCTCTCACTCTCCGGTTCCGTCGGAAAATCTGCCGTGGCCGCCTCGAGCAATGCGCCAACTCCCGTGCCGTGTGCCGCCGCGATGGGAAATACCGCATCAAATCCCAACTCCGCAAATTCTCCCACCGCTGTCTCGCGTCGAGCCGAATCCACTTTATTGACCGCCACCAAGACCGGTTTGCCCCACGCCCGCAGCCGCCGCGCCAGATCGCGATCCAGCGGCGTCACGCCCTCGGTCACATCCGTGACCATCACAATGACCGATGCCTGTTCCATCGCGATCTCCGCTTGGCGGATCATCGCCGCCGCAATCGGATCGCGCGCCGATTCCTCCTCCAAAAACGCAATCCCACCGGTATCCACCACCTCAAATGTTTTGCCCTGCCAACGCGCCACAGCACTAACGCGATCGCGGGTCACGCCGGGTTCCTTGTGCGTGATGGCCAGCGGACGCCCCACAATGCGGTTGAACAACGTGCTTTTGCCTACGTTCGGTCGCCCCACAATCGCGAGAATCTTGATCGCCGCAGTCATCGTCGCCCGGCAACCTAACCGCCCGGCACAAATCCCGGCAAGACTCGGCTGAGTTCACCGCGTCCGTCAGACAGGAATCGTTTGAGGAGTAGCCGTCGCGCCCCCGCATCGCTGGCTTGCGGTTGGTGCATCGGTGGATGTACGATGCCCGCATGGAACTCTTTGACTGCGCCGTGGGGCAACGGGTGCGATACAAGGAAAACGGTCAACCGGCCACCATCAAACAACTCTGGCGCGCACAAGGCCAAATCGAGTTGGAATTCGCCAATGGACAACGGTTGCGTGTGGCACCGCGACTGGTGGAGCCCTTGGATGATGCGGTCGGCGTCCGCAAACCGAAGCGTCCCTGTCCACAGTGCGGGGCCGACATGGGAGACGCGGCACGCTGTCCGACCTGCGGTTTCGAGTACCGGCAGGCGAAAACAAAACGTGCCCCGGTCTGGCTCTGGGTTTTGGTGATCCTCATCGTCATCGGAGCGCTGGTGGCGTGGAAGTTTCTAGGAGCGCGCTGAGAAAAGTTTCGGTGTCGTCAGTCCGAGCCCTACCGGCTCGCATCCTGCGAGGAGCGTGGCGAGTGGCTCTGGCGGTGCTAACGTTGCTCGCCACCGGTTGCCAGTGTTTTTGCCCCTGATCCCTCGTTCAACTCCGCGCTGCTAATCAATCACACGGGCGGCGGCTAATCACCCCGCGCTTAATTTCAGTGGCACTCCCGAGCGGTTGTCGTCTCAGGAAAAAACCTTTGCGGAAGCTACCGGGCAACGCACGGCGAACCGTCCAAAAGTCGCCGGTTTTTAGTATTGATTTTTCTAATAGACGAATGCAAAAGTATGAGCGATTCTAATAGCCCGTATGCAATTGGAGACGTTGAAGATTTTTTGTGACGTGGCCCGCCTGCGGAGTTTCTCACGGGGCGCTGCGGAAAATGGCGTCACCCAATCCACCGCGAGCCAGGCGGTGCAGCAGTTGGAGGATCATTTTGGGGTGCAACTCATCGAGCGGTCGTGTCGTCCTCTGGAGTTGACCTCTCGCGGGCGTGCCATTTACGAGCAATGTCGCGAGATTGTGGAGCGGTATCTGGAGCTGGAACACCGGTTCCGTCGTGATGGGGCGAAGTGGTCGCGGCAGGTGCATGTGGCGGCGATTTATTCGGTGGGGCTGGGTGACATGAGTCAGTTGGTGCAGGAGTTTGCGCGACGCCATGCGCCGGCAGAGGCGCATGTGGAGTATGTGCATCCTGACCAGGTGTATCAACGGGTGCTGGACGACGCGGTGGATTTGGGCATCGTGTCGTTCCCGCGCAAAAGTCGGGAGTGGGTGGTGGTGCCGTGGCGCGAAGAGGAAATGGCAATCGTTTGTCATCCGCGTCGTGGGTTGGCACAGCAGGAGCGCGCCAGTCCGTCGGCATTGGAGGGGGAACCGTTCGTGGGATTTGATGAGGGGTTGACGATTCGACGTGAGACCGACCGGTTCCTACGGCAGCACGGCGTGACGGTGAAAGTGGTGATGACCTTCGACAATGTGGAAGCCATCAAACGCGCAGTGGAAGTGGACTCGGGGGTGGCGATCCTGCCGCGTCCCACCGTGATGCGCGAGGCGGCGGCTGGCACGTTGAGAGTGGTGCGGTTTGCCCGCGCGTCATTCGTGCGACCGTTGGGGATCATTTACCGGCGCGGGAAACGGTTGTTCCCGTGCACCCAGCAATTCATCGAGTTGTTGCGTCAGTATCCGTCGGGCAACGGATCGGGTGGAAAGGAATTTCATCATGCAAGCATCTCCGCGTAAGCCAGGACCTTGTGGGTTGTATCATCCGTGGTATGAGCACGACGCCTGTGGCGTGGGGTTCGTCGTGGACGTGCGCGGGCGACGGTCGCACCAGATTGTGGAAGATGCGCTCACGGTGTTGGTGAATCTTCGGCACCGGGGCGCTTGTGGGTGCGAGGCCAACACGGGTGATGGGGCCGGTATCCTAATGCAGGTCCCGCATGAGTTTTTCGCCGAGGTAGCCCGCGCCGACCGGATACCGTTGCCGGGGCGCGGCGAATACGGCGTGGGGATGGTATTTTTGCCGCGCAACACCGAGCATCGTTATAAGTGCGAGAAATTGTTTGAGGAAATCGTGGCCACAGAAGGTTTGCCGCTTTTGGGTTGGCGCACCGTGCCCACGAATAACGCAAGCCTCGGCGCCACGGCACGTGCATCGGAGCCGGTCGTGCGGCAGGTGTTTTTGGGCCGACCGTCGGCGTTTTCCGATGATGAGGCGTTTGAGCGCAAGTTGTATGTGGTGCGGAAGCTCGCCGAGCGCGGGATCCGGTATGCCCATGTTGAGGGTGGAGAGCAATTCTACATTGCGAGTCTTTCGGCGCGCACGGTGGTGTTCAAGGGGATGCTCACGTCGGAGCAACTGGCGGCGTACTATCCTGAGTTAACCCACCCCGCCATCATGAGCGCGTTGGCGCTCGTGCACTCGCGATTTAGCACCAACACATTCCCCAGTTGGGAACGCGCGCACCCCTACCGGTATCTCGCTCACAACGGCGAGATCAACACGTTGCGCGGCAACATCAACTGGATGCATGCGCGGGAAGCCGAGCTGGCGTCTGAGTTGTTCGGAGACGACATTCACAAAATCAAACCCATCATCAATGAGGATGGCAGCGATTCCGCGATGTTCGACAATGCGTTGGAGTTTTTGGTGCTGAGCGGGCGCGCGCTGCCACACGCGGTGATGATGATGGTGCCGGAACCGTGGGAGAACCACGAGTCCATGACCGATCCGAAACGGGCATTCTACGAGTTTCACGCCTGTTTGATGGAGCCGTGGGATGGTCCGGCGTCAATTGCGTTTACGGACGGGCAGCGAATTGGTGCGGTGCTGGATCGCAACGGCCTGCGTCCTTCGCGTTACTACGTCACCAAGGACGACCGCGTGATTATGGCCAGTGAAGTCGGTGTGTTGCCGGTCGCACCCGAGAATGTGCGCGAGAAAGGTCGCCTCCAACCCGGACGGATGTTCCTCGTGGATACCCAGCAGGGACGTATCATCGCGGACGACGAACTGAAAGATACCATCGCTCGGGCGCGGCCCTACCGGGTTTGGTTGGAGGAAAATTTGGTGGAGTTGGACGAGCTGCCGCAACCGGCGCAGCCACCCCCACCACCTGTGCAGGGCACGGAATTGCGTCGGCTGCAGGTTGCGTTTGGATACACGTTTGAAGACCTGCGCATGATCATCGCGCCGATGGCCCGCGACGGCGTGCAACCGATTGGTTCGATGGGCACGGATACACCGTTGGCAGTGCTGTCGAACAAACCGCAGTTGCTTTATAACTATTTCAAGCAGTTGTTCGCGCAGGTGACCAATCCGCCGATTGACCCAATTCGCGAAGAAATCATCACTTCCACGCTCATCAACCTCGGCCCACAAGGCAATCTCTTGAAGCCGGGCCCTGAGAATTGTCGGCAGATTCGGCTGCCGCATCCATTGCTGACTGAAGAGGAGCTGGAGACATTGCGACAGCTTAACATGCGCGGTTTTCGCGCGGTGACGTTGTCGGCGCTGTACCCCGTGCGCGAGGGTGGTGCTGGTTTGCAGCGCGCGATGGCGACGTTATGCGAGCAGGCCGATGCGGCGATTGCGGCGGGCACAACCATTTTGATCATCAGCGATCGCGGCGTGGAGGCGGAGCGCGCGGCGATACCGGCATTGCTGGCGGTGTCAGGTTTGCATCATCACTTGATTCGTACCGGTACCCGCACGCGGGTGGGTTTGGTTGTGGAATCTGGAGAGCCACGCGAGGTGCATCATTTTGCGTTGCTCATCGGGTACGGAGCGAACGCAATTTGCCCCTACGTGGCGTTGGACACAGTGCGCGATCTGGTGGCCGATGAAACCTTGCGGAACCTCTCGGCCGAGAAAGCGGTCAAAAATTACATCAAGGCTGCCGTCAAAGGCGTCGTCAAAACGATGGCCAAGATGGGTATCTCCACCATCCAGAGTTATTGCGGTGCGCAAATCTTCGAGGCCATCGGTTTGAATCACGATGTGATTGACCAGTACTTCACGTGGACGGCCTCGCGGGTGGAGGGTATCGGCATTGATGTCATCGCGGAGGAAACCGCGCAACGTCACCGGCGGGCATTCCCCGAACGCGGAGTGAACGGGGAGCCGTTGGTGTTGTCGTCGGGCGGCGAGTACCAGTGGCGCGCGGACGGCGAGTATCATTTGTTTAACCCGCTGACTGTGCACAAACTGCAGTTGGCCTGTCGCACCGGAGACTACCGGGTGTTTAAAGAGTACTCCGCGTTGGTCAACAATCAGAGTGAGCATCTATGCACTTTGCGTGGTTTGCTGGATTTCAATTTCGCGCCGCAGCCCATCCCGTTGGAGGAAGTGGAACCGGTCGAGAACATCGTGCGTCGCTTCAAGACCGGTGCGATGAGCTATGGCTCCATCAGCAAGGAGGCGCATGAGGCGTTGGCCATCGCGATGAACCGCCTGGGCGGCAAAAGCAACACCGGTGAAGGCGGCGAAGACCCCGCGCGCTACAAACCTGAACCGAATGGCGACAGTAAAAACTCCGCCATCAAACAGGTCGCCAGCGGCCGGTTTGGGGTCACGAGTTTGTACCTGACGATGGCGAAAGAGTTGCAAATCAAAATGGCACAAGGCGCCAAGCCGGGCGAAGGCGGCGAGCTGCCGGGGCACAAAGTGTACCCCTGGATTGCGCGCGTGCGGCACACCACACCGGGTGTGGGCCTGATCTCGCCGCCGCCGCATCACGACATTTATTCCATCGAAGATTTGGCCGAGCTGATTTACGACCTGAAAAACGCCAATCGCGATGCGCGCATCAGCGTGAAACTGGTCGCCGAAGTGGGCGTGGGCACGATCGCGGCCGGTGTGGCCAAAGCGCATGCCGACGTGGTGTTGATCAGCGGTCATGACGGCGGTACCGGAGCCTCGCCGCTGTCGTCCATCAAACATGCCGGTATCCCGTGGGAGCTCGGTTTGGCCGAGACGCATCAAACCCTTGTCTTGAACAACCTGCGCAGCCGCATCGTGGTGGAGACCGACGGCCAACTAAAAACCGGACGGGACGTGGTCATCGCCGCGTTGCTGGGTGCGGAGGAGTTCGGATTTGCCACCGCGCCGTTGGTCGCGTTGGGCTGCATCCTGATGCGCGTGTGTCACCTCAACACGTGCCCGGTGGGTGTGGCCACACAAGACCCCAGGCTGCGTGCCAAGTTTACCGGCAGTCCGGATCACGTGGTGAACTTCATGCGGTTTGTTGCGCAGGAAGTGCGTGAGCTGATGGCGCAACTCGGATTCCGCACGATGAACGAAATGATCGGACGCACAGACAAGCTGCAGGTGCGACGTGCCGTTGATCACTGGAAAGCGCGGGGCTTGGATTTCTCAAAAATCCTTTATCAACCCGATGTGCCACCCAGCGTTGGGCGGTACTGCCAGATTCCACAGGATCATGGTCTGGAGCGATCGCTGGATTTGACGACGTTGTTGTCGTTGTGCGCGCCGGCATTGGAACGGGGTGAACGGGTACGAGCGACGCTGCCAATTCGTAACGTGCACCGTGCTGTGGGCACGATCCTCGGTAACGAGGTGACCAAACGGTATGGAGGCGATGGCCTGCCGCCCGATACGATTCATCTGAAGTTTACCGGGTCGGCGGGACAAAGTTTTGCCGCGTTTGTGCCGCGGGGGATCACGTTGGAATTGGAGGGCGATGCCAACGACTACTTCGGCAAGGGGCTGAGCGGTGGCATGCTGATTGTATATCCGCCGCGTGGTTCCACCTTCGCGGCGGAGGACAACATTATCATCGGCAACGTTGCTTTTTATGGCGCTACCAGCGGCATGGCGTTCATCCGCGGCATGGCGGGCGAACGATTCTGTGTGCGCAACAGCGGCGTGACCGCCGTGGTGGAGGCGGTGGGCGACCACGGCTGCGAATACATGACTGGTGGGCGTGTGGTGGTGCTCGGACGCACTGGACGCAACTTTGCTGCGGGGATGTCGGGCGGCATCGCGTACGTACTGGATGCGGATGGGACATTCCCGCAACGTTGCAATACCGCCATGGTTCGGTTGGAGAAGCTAACCGACACGCAGGAGATTGCGGAGGTGCGCCAACTGATTGAGAAGCACGTCGCTTACACCGGTAGCGAGCGGGGCAAGTGGGTGTTGACGTTGTGGGAGGAGCTTGTGCCGAAGTTTGTAAAAGTCCTACCCAACGATTACTCGCGCATGTTGACTGCCATCGCGCGCGTGAAGAAGCAGGGATTGAACGATGAGGAGGCGTTGATGACTGCCTTCGAGGAGAACGCGCGCGATCTGGCGCGTGTGGGAGGCAACTAATGGGAAAACCAACCGGCTTTCTGGAGATTCCGCGCCAGCTTCCGCCCGATGAGCCCCCGGCGCAGCGCATTGCGCATTGGAACGAATTTCACGAGCACGTGGACGAGGAGTTTTTGCGCCAGCAAGGAGCGCGGTGCATGGACTGCGGCGTGCCGTTCTGCCACACGGGCACATTGCTGGCCGGTATGGCTTCGGGTTGCCCGATCAACAATCTCATCCCGGAATGGAACGACCTTGTGTACCGGGGGCGTTGGCGCGAGGCGCTCGATCGGTTGCACAAGACGAACAACTTTCCGGAGTTTACCGGACGCGTGTGCCCCGCGCCGTGTGAAGGTTCGTGCGTGCTGGGCATCAACGAACCACCGGTCACGATCAAAACGATTGAAGCGGCGATCATCGATCGGGGTTGGGACGAAGGGTGGGTCAAGCCTCATCCGCCGGAGCGTCGTACCGGCAAGAACGTCGCCGTTGTTGGCTCCGGGCCTGCCGGCTTGGCGGCAGCCGATCAATTGAATCATGCCGGTCACTCCGTCACTGTCTACGAGCGCGCCGACCGACCCGGGGG
>JANWVU010000049.1 GCA_025056465.1 Verrucomicrobiia bacterium
CGCTGTGCGCGGTGCTGGCGTATGGGCGCGTGCATCGGTTGCTCAGGAGGGGGACGTGAAAACGGGGAGGCGATGCCTGGGTCGGTTGTTGATCGGCGGAACGGCGAGCCGGCACGATTGGGGAAGCGCGCCGGTGGCGGTTGCGATCTGGTTGAGTGCGACGTCGGTTGGATGGGCGTGGCAGCCGCTGATCGTGCATCCGGTTAAAGACGAAGCCACCTTGGCGATGTTGCGGATGGCCACGGGCGAGCGCGACCGGGTGGTGCGCGAGATGGCGGAGGAGGCGCTGGCGTTGATTGCGGATCCCAACGTGACCAATCGCGTCAGCCGGTTGCCTGCGTTGGATCATGCCGGGTGGAGCGATGCGGATGTGTTGCGTCACCTCAACGCCGATGAGGCTTGGCAGCGGGAAATCGCCGTGCGGGAGGCCGGCAGGCGAAAGCTACCGGACGCGGAGCCGGCATTGGTAGCTTTGCTCGAGCACTCTGATGAACGATTGCGACGCGCAGCGGCCGCTGCGTTGGGCCAACTGCGTCGCGGTGGAGCTGCTGCGTTGCGACGGCTGGAGGTGGAGCCAAGCCGCCGCGCGCGTGAGGCTTTGGTTGGGTTGCTTTTGGCTGTTCGAGATGAAGCCAGCCGGGAGGGTTTGGTTAACCTCTTGCGCCATCCGCGATGGGAAACGCGCGAGGCGGCGGTGTGGGCGTTGCGAGACTGGGGCGAGCGCGAGTTGGCGTTGGTGCTGACGCGTTTGCTGCGGGACCGTCATCTGTCGGTGCAGACGGTGGCCACGGAGGCGCTGACGCACCTGCGTCATCCGGGAACGGAGCGTGCGTTGCTCGATGCGTTGGATCAGGTCGACCCGGCCGTGCAACCGGCGGTGGTGCGCGCGTTGGGAGAGCTGCGCAGTGTGACAGCGATCCCACGGTTGGCGGAGTGGGTGACCAGCACCAACAATGCGTTGGCGACGGCGACGGTGGAAGCGTTGGGCAAGATACCGGATCAGCGGGTGCCGGCGTTGTTGAAACGCCCCATCGAACAGATTTCGAACCAACAATTCACCGTGCGACCCGTGGCCATTCGATACCTGCGGGAGCGCGGCGTCAGCGGTCTGGAAAAACGCATGGCGCAGATTGTGGCCGACCGCGTTGTGCCTCCACCGCCGTTGATACCTGAACCGGGCTACGACACCGTGGAAGCACGGCAAGAAGCCTTGCGATACTTGCAACGGTTTGGTCAACGCGAACACGCGGAATACATTTTGGGTCGCATGGAAGCGCAGCCGCCGCCTGCACTGCGTCCGTTGCTAGCCGAGACAATTAGTCAACTGACCGGCCAGCGGTATGAACCGGTGCCTGATGAAGATTACCGGCGTTATTTCGTGGAAAGCCTGACGGTGTGGGATCGCACGGTGCCTCGCGGCGGGATTCGCCTGGTGACGGCCCAGGAATGACGTTGTGCGGCTCGCGTGGACCGGAATGATGGGATCCGGCGAGTCAGTGAGTGGCCGGGATGCGGCGGGCCTGGCGCAGGGTGCCGGCGGGCGGTTCGATGACGGTGAGGTTGGCCAGTTCGCGGAACAACTCGTCGAGGTCGGTTTCGTTGTAGAGACGACGAATGCCACGGACTTCGCCCGAGGCGATTTTGCGTTGGACGTTGGCGACGTGTTTTTTGTTGGGGTCGAGCGTCACCAGGTAGAATCGGGAATCCGGGAACACGCCACGCAACGCAAGCGCTTCGAGGTCGGCCTGTTTGTATCGTTCGCGCAGGCTGGTTTTGGGGCTGATGACGACGGGCCCGTGTTCGCGGGTGAACAGCATGATGTCGTAGAAGTTGTTGGGTATCTCGGCGAACTCCGCCTGCCAGTACAACGGTTGTTTGCCCTGGTTGAGCAACGCGACCATCAAGCCGTACTCGAGTGCGGTGCCGGCCAGGTTGGCGATGGATTGCGGTGACTTACCGGCCTCGGTGGCGATCCGGCGCAACCGCTGGTCGGTCTCGGTGACGAAGTAACCGACGCCAAATGCGAGGTCGTTGGAACGTGCAGCGAGATGGAACATTTGCGCGGCGAGTTTTCGATTGTCGCGTTCGATGCCGAGTTGCACCAGCCACGGAACCGGTCGGGTGGGTGGTGACGCAGCCGGTGACTCGGCGGTGGCGATGCGCGCCGGTGGGGTGAGGGTGAGAAGCAGGGCGAACAGGCCTGCGAGCCGGTAGCGGTTCATACCGGCAGCATTGGGGATTTGGGGACGGATTGCAATCTTGGGTATGCGCCGGTAAAAGGCGCGCGTGAATGCGTTGCTGAGAAGGCTGTGGCAGTTGGCCACGAAGGAGGAGCTCGACACGGTGGAGCCGGCAGCATTGGTGGCGCCAGAGCCGGTGGTTTCGATGGAGGACGCGCGGCTGTTGAAAGCGGCGTTGTATCTGAAGCACGGTTTTTTGGAGGAGTGCCACCGGATTGCGCAGCAAATTGAATCGCCAAATGGGGCCTATTGGCACGGGATCATGCATCGGCACGAGGGCGACATTGGCAATAGTCATTACTGGTATCGGCGAGTGGGACGACACCCGGTATTGGAGGCGATTGGCGGCTACCCGCGCGATGCGGCGGCGGAGGAGCAGGAATTGGAATTGTTACTGGCGCACACGTTGGCGTGTGCGACTGGCAAGGAAGAACAACAGTGATGAAACACGAATTGACGTTTGAGGACTCGGCCGGGTGGTTGCCGTAACGTTTCGTCGGGCGGTGGAAGCTCAGGCTTACGTGAAAAACATCGGGAAACGAGCGGGCGATGAGGTGGTGCAGGTGTACGTGACGCGAGCCGGTGGGCCGATTCGGGACTTGCGCGGGTTCCAACGGGTTCACTTGCGTGCCGGTCACGAAAAGGTGGTTAAGTTCGTGCTTTCGGCTGAGGCGCTGGCAGTAGTCAATGACGACGGAGAACGTGTACCGCCGGTAGGGGATGTGCAGGTGAGCGTGGGCGGCAGTCAGCCCGATGCGCGTAGTATTGAGCTGACCGGCCGCGCGGTGTTGACCGGCGCGATTCGGTGGGGGGGCGAACGGGTGAGACTGTTTGGGTGGGGTTGCTTCGTCGGTCGCGTTGGCGGTGGATCGGGCTGCTGGATGCGGCTCGCGGTGTGTGTGCTGATGATGTTGGGGCCTGCCGGCAATTTGGCAGAGGCCGACATGCTTGCGGACCCGGTTGCGGAGCGGCCGGAGATCAATCCCGCGGAGGAGCTCCTAAAGCGTGTGTGGACTCAGCGACCCCGCAAAGATCTCGAATTACGTGGACGCTTGTGGAATGCGCGGGAAGAGGACACGGCCATAACCGTGTTAGCACAATACCGGGATGATGAGACGCGAACGGTGTATCGCACGGAGCGAGTTGAACTGCTGGTCATCCAACCCCTGAGCCGACCGGCACGACTCTATTTGCGCGGCAGCGGTGAATTGCGCGGTGCAGCGCGCTGGGCGACATTCCCCGGCACAAGTATCGCTTTTGCCGATTTGGCGATGGAGTTTTTGGGTTGGGCAGCCGAACCCAAAATCGGACAGGAGCGGGTGCGCGGACGGGACTGTTACCGGGTGGAGACAGTGGCAGCCGCAGGCCACGACGAGCCTCACCGGCGCGCGCGAATTTGGATCGATCGAGAATATCTGGCGGTTTTGCGGGTTGAACTGATCGATGCGAACGATCGGGTCGCGCGACGTTTGGCGGTGACGAGTTTTCGGCGGGTGGACGATGTGTGGATCCCGCGCCAGATTGAAATTGCGCACATCCCGCGGGGCCAAGCCCTACCGGCTCAGGAACGGTCGCGAATCGAGTTTCTCAGCGGGAACTTCGACGCCACGCTACCGGCAGAATTGTTCGATGAGACAAAATATTGACCTGGACAACGTGCGGGGTCTAACGCGCGGATGTGTTAGAGAGGCGTGGTCTTAGCGTGCTTGCTTTTTAAAAAAAGATGGTGTTTGCATGAGAGCGTGGCGCGAGGATCGAAAAAATATCCAACAAGTTCCTCCCCTTCAGCGCGGGTTCGCGAGAACGCGCAGGCACTGGAGCCGATTCACTCGCTACCGCTCAACTGCATTGTTTGTGGGGATTGTGCGGCGGAGTTGCCAAAGCTTCCGGCCAATTGCGTGGATCTGATTTTCACGTCGCCCCCTTACGCCGACGCGCGAAAAAACTCGTACGGCGGCATCCATCCAGACCAGTTTGTCGAGTGGTTTCTCCCCATCACGGCGGAATTGCTGCGCGTGCTGAAACCGACTGGGTCATTTGTCCTCAACATCAAGGAAAAGGTCGTTAACGGAGAACGCCACACGTACGTTATCGAGACGATCTTGGGAATGCGCCGACAAGGTTGGCTCTGGACGGAGGAATACATTTGGCACAAACGAAATTGTTATCCTGGCAGGTGGCCCAACCGATTTCGAGACGCGTGGGAACGATGCCTGCATTTTACGAAATCGAGGCATTTTCAGATGTTTCAGGACGCGGTGCGCGTTCCGATGGGCCACTGGCGTCATGCGCGTCTGCGCAACTTGAGCGAGACAGATAAACGTCGTGACGAGTCCAAAGTGGGCAGTGGGTTCGGGAAAAAAATTGCGAACTGGATTGGGCGGGATCTGGCCTACCCTACGAACGTGCTGCATTTGGCCACGGAATGCTCAAACCGCATGCACAGTGCGGCGTTTCCCGAAGCGCTCCCCACGTGGTTCATACGCCTCTTTACCAAGCCCGGTGACCTTGTTCTCGATCCGTTTATCGGGTCGGGTACAACCGCTCTAGCCGCAGCGAAATTGGGCCGAAATTATCTCGGCATTGAGATTAAGCCCGAGTACTGCGAGCTAGCGCGTCGCGCGATTCGCGAAACACTCGGCGACACGTTGTGGGAGGTTAGCTACGCCAAACATCATGGTGATTGATTCATCCTACCTAGAACGCGAGATCAAAAAGTGTTTGGAGCGGTTTTACGACCGCCGGCTCATGGCCCTGCGGGAGCTGAGTCTGAAAAAAGTCTAACGCAAAAAGAATCCATACCTGTACCGAGCACTAGGCATTGAGAATGCCTCGGAAATCGTCGAGCAGATCATGGCGGCGTTCATCATGTCATCGGACGAGACGATTTTTGGGAATGTGTTTTTCGAGCCGATTGCGCGCCTAGCTGCGGGTGGACGAGTTGCCCACAGCGAGGGGGTCGATTTCGTCGTCGAGACGGAGAATAAGTTTCTCGCGGTGGCGGTAAAGTCTGGCCCGAATTGGGGCAATGCGGATCAACACAAACGACAAAGCACCAACTTTGAGTCTTTGCGGCGGCGCCTCTACAAGATGAACAAGCGTTTTGACCCACTGGTGGGACAAGGCTACGGGCAGCAAGCAAGCGAGCCGACTGAGAACTCGCGGTTTCGTCGGCGGTCCGGACAAGCGTTTTGGGAGGAAATTACGGGTGACCCAGACTTTTACTTGAAACTGATTCGTTTGATGAAAGACGTGCCACAACGGAATCGTCCGATCTGGAAGGCGCAATGGGATCAAGCGGTGAATCGTTTCACGCGAGAGTTCATGGATGATTTCTGTCGGGCGGATGGCTCAATTGATTGGGAAAAACTAGTCGCTTTCAATTCCGCCGATAAGTCTACGGGCGCGCGAAGGAAAAAAACGCCCCCGTGAAAGTTGGCATTCCGAGGGAGCGTAAGCGGAAGGAGTATCGGGTGGCGTGTACGCCGGGCGGTGTGCGGGCCTTGGTGCACGATGGGCACACGGTGTTGGTGGAACGCGGGGCGGGGGAAGGAAGCGGTTACACGGACGACGAGTATGCGGCAGCGGGGGCGCGTGTCGTGAGCGCGGCGGAAGAGGTGTGGTCGGCAGATTTGATTTACAAGGTCAAGGAGCCCCTGCCGGAAGAGTATCCGCTTTTGCGGCCGGGCTTGATGGTGTTCACGTTCTTACATCTTGCGGCTAACCGTCAGTTGACGGAGGCGATGTTGCGCGCGCGGACGACTGGCATTGCGTACGAGACCATCCGCGTGGGTAATCGGTTGCCGTTACTGGAGCCAATGAGCGAGATTGCTGGGCGGATGAGCGCCGTGGTGGGCAGTTACTATCTCGGGGAACCGTTTGGTGGTCGCGGTGTGTTGGTGAGCGGAGTTACGGGAGTGCTACCGGCCCGTGTGGTGATTATTGGCGGTGGCACGGCCGGTAGCCACGCAGCACGGATGGCGTTCGGGATGGGCGCGGAGGTTGTGGTGCTGGAGGTGGACGTTGATAAGCTGCGGCAAATCGAAGCGGCGATGCCGGGGGTGCGCACGTTGTTCTCAACGGCGCATAACTTGGAGGTTCTGTTGCCGCACACGGATTTGCTGATCAGTGCGGTGTTGGTGCCCGGGGCGAAAGCGCCCAAGTTGTTGAGTCGGCAATCGCTGGGTCAGATGCCGCCCGGTAGCGTGTTTGTGGACATCTCGATTGATCAAGGGGGTTCGTCTGAAACATCGCGACCGACCACGCATGACGATCCGATTTATGTTGAGCAGAATGTTGTTCACTACTGCGTGACGAATATGCCCGGTGCGTACCCACGCACTGCGTCCCAAGCGCTGATGCATGCCACGTTGCCATATGCGCGGGCGTTGGCTGCGCATGGAGCGTTGGCGGCAGCCGCTCGGCTCCCGGAGTTGCGTGGCGGGATCAATACATGGGACGGTCATCTGACCTGTCGGCCCGTCGCGGAGGCGCACGGGTTGACCTACGAAGATTTACCGGCCGCTTGAGGCTGGTGTCGTTGGGTGAGTTAGACACACTCGGTGCGAGTCCACGCGAAAGGCGTTCAGCCGGCGCTGAGGCGGTTGTAACGCCGGTACGGATACCAGTACGGTTTGATTTCCTGACGGTAGTCGAGGTGGACGTGTTTGGTCTCGCGAAATTCGTCGAGACCTTCCTCACCGAGTTCGCGGCAGTGGCCGGTTTGACGCATGCCGCCGAACGGCCCGGCATCGTTGTCGGTGAGCGGGTCGTTGATCCAGAACGTGCCGGCGGTGATTTGTTCGGCGGCTTTCATGGCCCACTCCAGATTGTTGGTGTAGAGGTTGGCGCCAAGACCGTACCGGCTGTCGTTGGCCAACTCGATCGCATGGTCAATGTCGCGCACGCGCATGATGGGCAGGATGGGACCAAATGTTTCGGTGTCCACCAATCGCATTCCATGATGGACATTCACCATCACGGTCGGTTCGTAGAAAAATCCTTTCTTGAATTTCGGCGACCGGCGTCCGCCACAGAGTACGCGGGCGCCGTCACGAACGGCTTCTTCGACGCGCGCGTGAACATCCTCCAACTGACGAAGGTTAATCATGGGCCCGAGGTCGGTGCGTGGGGCGAGCCCATTGCCGAGTCGTAGCGAGCGGGTGAATTTCACGATGCGGCGCGTGAACTCATCGGCGATACTGTCGAAGACGTAAATCCGTTTGGCACCGGTGCAGACCTGCCCGGTGTTGAGATACGCAGCCCAAGCACAGCCGCGCACGGCAATATCCAGGTCGGCGTCTTCGCAGACGATGAAGGGGTCGTTCCCGCCCAGCTCGGCGTGGAATTTTTTAATTTGGGCGGCGCAGAGTTGACCGACCCGTTTGCCCGTTTCGACGCTACCGGTCAGTGCGATCAGATCCGTGCCGGGATGCGTGACGAGGGCTTCACCAATCTCCTCGCCATAGCCGGTGACGATGTTGAGGACACCGGGCGGCAGATGACGCGCAAAGATGTCGGCGAGACTCAGCAGGGATAACGGCGTTTCCTCGCTTGGTTTGAGGATGACGGTGTTGCCGGCGATCAAGGCCGGCGCGACTTTCCACACCATCAACAGCAGTGGGTAATTCCACGGCAGAATGCCGACGACCACACCGTACGGTTCTTTGATGGTGAAATTGATTTGGTGTCTGAAAACTGGAGGGATGGAATTGCCGCGACTGTTGCGACCAACCTCGGCGTAGTATTGGAAACACGCGGCCACCCACTCGACCTCGTCGCGGTTTTCGCACCACGGTTTACCGCCCTCGCGGGTCATCAACGTCGCCAGAGCTTTCTGTCGGGCGCGCAATTCGGCGGCGATTCGGTGCAACCGTTGTGCTTTCTCAATCGCCGGTTCCCAGCGCCAGTGCCGGAACGCTTTGCGGGCAGCTTGCACAGCGGCGTCGGCATCTTCGGCGGTGCCCCGCAGGACGTAGTCGAGAATCTCCTCAGTGGCGGGGTCGATCACGGGGATGCGTTCGCGTTTGGGTTTGTGCCATTTGCCATCAATCCAGTGGTACTTCATGGTGGTCTCCTTTCTGCCGGGAGGCTTCATGTCCCGGTTGGCTTCCGTGGAAAAGAGCAGCAACCGTTACGCGGCGGCCGTTTTCAATTCGCTGGTGCGCGCTTCGCGGCTGACTTTCTCGCGAGTTTCCTTATCGAGGGATTTTTCGACTTCTTTCAACGTGTCGGCCAACCGATCGAGCATTTTTTCCAGCAGCTCGTAACTGATGTTCAGAGCCGGCTCGATGCGGATGGTTCGTGCACTGAGCAAGGTACCGGCCACGAGCACGCCACGTTTGAACAAACCCGCCGCAACCCGATAGCCGATGAATCGGTCCGTGAACTCCAAGCCGATCAGCAGTCCTTTCCCACGCACCACCTTGATGATTTCGGGATACAACGCCTGCAGGGCGCGCAGCCGTTTCATGAGGAACGCGCCTTTCTCGGCCGCCTGACGCGGCAGGTCCTCCTCGAGCATGACGTTGATGGCAGCGATACCGGCGGCGCAGGCGAGCGGGTTGCCTCCAAACGTGGAGCTGTGCAGGAACGGATTTTCCTCCAGCACGCGCCAGATTTTTGGGGTGCTCATGAAACAACTCAACGGCATGACACCGCCGCCAAGGGCTTTGCCGAGGCAAAGAATGTCAGGCACCACACCCCACAACTCGCAGGCAAACACTTTGCCGCAGCGACCCATACCGGTTTGCACCTCGTCGAGGATCATGAGGATTCCGTATTTGTCGCACAGCTCGCGCACACGTGGCAGGTAATCATCCGGTGGGACCACGGCACCGGCTTCGCCCTGAACCGGTTCCAAGATGATGGCGGCGATGTCCATGCCGAGGTCGTTGAGTTTTTTCAATTCGCGTTCGAGGTCTTTGATGTCCCCGTAATCCACGAAATACACATCCGACAACAGCGGTTGGAATGGTTTGCGATATACCGCGCGGCCCATCACGCTGAGCGACCCCATGCTTTTGCCGTGAAATCCTCCGGTGGTGCTGATGAAGCCGGTTTTCTTCGTATACAACCGTGCCAGTTTCAACGCGCCCTCAACGGCGTCGGTGCCATTGTTGATGAAGAAGCACTCCTGTAACTCACCGGGTGCCAACTCGCCCAGCAACTCCGCGAGAAAACCGCGCAACGGGTCGAGCAATTCTTGCGACGACAGGGGCATCCGGTCGAGTTGGGCTTTGACCGCCTGGACGATTTTCGGGTGACGGATGCCCATGTTGTACACGCCAAACCCGCCGAGACAATCAATGAATTGCCGCCCCATGATGTCTTCGATAATGGAGCCCTGACCGGTCCACTCAATGGCGGCAAAATCTTCGGCTTCCGCCACGCTCTTGCGGTAGTGCAGAAATCCGCGATTAAAGTAGTCGTCGAAATTTTCGAGGGTGTGTTTGATGATGTGGTTTTTGTATTCGGGATCGCACGCTTTGCTGCCACAAACCACTTCAAGATACTCGGCGGATTTGCGCAGAACTTCCTCAATCTTGCTTTCGCTGGAAACCGGTTTGGCGTCCTTCTCGGCTGCCGGTGGCCGTTCGCTGGCAGGGACGGTCTTCGGTGTCGTAGTTGGCTCTTTGAGTTGTTCCGTCATGACCGACCTCCGCGTGTGTTGACCTAGCCAAGGCTAGCACAGCGCTTTCCAGCCAGCCAGACGCAAGTTTCAACATATTGCGGGGTAGGTGTTTATGTATGACTGTTCGGCGAGGAAGCACCAACTGAGTTTGGGCTAATTGCCGGCCCTATTTTGGGCGGTCAAGTCGAGCCAAACCGAGTGCCTGAGCTGCGCGGTCGAGCAGCACCGCGCCGAGGCGCAACGTGCGGCGACACCGTAGATGCAGGTACAAAGCCATGGCGGGAACGACCAAAAGAATCGGAGTAGCTCCGAGCCGGTCGCCGGTCGCGTGAAACAGAATCACTGCCACAGCGACCACTACCGGCAACAACACTTTTGCCAACAGGGTCCACCGCGCTTCCAACTTTGCACGCAACAACCGTTTCGCGCCGCCGTGATTTTCTGAGACGGTGCGAATCTCCACCAAGCTGAATCGGTCCCCGTACAGAATGAGGTCGAACTCATCCCAACCAGTGTCGGTGCGCACCTGCCACTGATCGCGTTCGAGCTGTTCCACCAACGTTTGCAAGAATGTGAATCGCTCGACCCCGGTTTCATTCCAGTAGTTCAGCGTGTGTCGCGCGCCCAATCCGCGTAGTTTGCGTGCCTCATCCCAGACCGCACGCCGCTGGGCGACATCGGGCCCGCTGGTCACCAGGCGGCGGGCGTACCGGGGCCATCCACGAACAATCGGTTGCAACAGATACAACGCCGCCACCAACCAGCGTGACCACCAACGCAATTGACGTGGCGGGATTTTCACCCGCGCTCCCGCCACCGCGGCCACCGTGAGGCTCGCCAACACCGACAGCACCGGCAGCGGCCATAACGCAAACCAAATCGCCGTCAGCAAAAATGACCCGAGGGTCACCACCACATGCCACTCCAAACTCGTAAGAAACGTCACCAGCCCGATAGGCGCCGCTGCGTACAACGTTTGGAATAGTCCACTGCCAAACACACCGTGGTAAATGACGTTGCGCCCGAAGAAGCTGGTGATTTTCGAAGCGCTGTAGATTCGCCCTTTCCAACGCATTCCGCCGAGCGAGTTGAAATATTCGGGATGCTTGTTGCGCAGCAGCGCCTCCGCGACGCCATAGCCCATTTGCTGCTTCAAATACGCGGCGACCGTGTTGCGGCGGTAATGCCACACAAAACCTGCCGGGCTGAACGTGATTTTGTAGCCGCGCTGCAGCAACCGCCAACACACGTCCACGTCATCGCCCGCGGCGCGGAATACCGGGTCGAATCCCTCGATTTCCTCCAACGCCCATTTCCAAAACATCATGTTGCAACCCGGTATGTGCTCGGCTTCGCGATCGTTGAGCATCACGTGCGCGGGGCCGCCCGGCGCCACCGCCACGCAACCGGCAATTGGATTATCCTCGGGCGGTGGGAAGTTGTGCCCGCCAATCGCCGCCGCATCGCTGCGCAACAAATCACCCACCATGTAATACAACCAGTCTTCATCCACCACGCAGTCGCTATCGGTGAATGCCACCAGCTCGCCAGTGGCGGCGCGGATACCGGTATTGCGCGCGGCGCTCAATCCGAGATTCGGCTGATGAATCGTGCGCACCTCGGGGTAATGCCGCGCAATTTGCGCTGTGTTGTCGGTCGAGCCATCGTCCACGAGGATGACCTCGTAATCCGGGTAATTTAGATGTCGCAGTGAATCGAGACAGGCCGGTAGCGTCCGTCCGCCGTTATAACTAGCCACCACCACGCTGACCTTCGGATAGCGCGGCAGCGGGAAATACGGCGCGAGCCGGTAGGCTTCCGTGACTGCCGCAAATGACGGGCGTGGCCGCCGATGCCGGTCGGTCAGCCCGAAAAACCAATCTTCCACCTGATGACCACCAGTGTACCAGTCATCGGTGAACGAAAAGACAAACACCCCGGCCAACCCCGCGCGGAACGCAATCTCGATATGCCCGCGCAAAAATTCCGCCTGTCGGTCCGCGCCTTCCCGATGCGCGTCCATCCCGATTTCCGTGAGCACCAGTGGTTTTTCGCCCGCCACATTCTGCAAGCGGTCGAGGTAATTCTGGAATGGACGCGCATCATGGAGGTAGACGTTGAAACTGTAGAAATCAACGCCCTCCGGTTGGATAAACTCGGTGGGCGGAAAATTTGCGAACGTAACCAAGCGCAACGGGTCTTGCTCTTTGACGATACCGGCCAGCTCATCGAGAAACCGCGCCACGCGCGACCCGCCATACCACCGCGCGATGTCGGGTGGAATCTCGTTGGCCACGACCAACGCCAGCACAGCCGGATGCCCGCGCAACGTGCGCGCCACCTGCCGCACAAGCTGACGCGCCTCCTGCCGGGTGCGTGCGTCGTCGAGAAAACAGGTGTGTTTCGCCCACGCGCAATCCACGAGGACTTTCAGCCCGGCCTCTGCCGCCAAATCCAGAAACCAATCCGGTGGCACGTAATAAACCCGCAAGCTGTTCGCATTAAGCTCGCGCAACAACTCAAAATCCGCGCGCACCCGCTCGCGTGGTGGGAAGGGGCAGCCGGTGGAGTCCGGTCGAAACGGCCCGTACGTGACCCCTTTCGGATAGAACTTGTGACCGCCCACCCGCAAAAATTTCCCGTCCACCGTCACCCGCTCCACCGGTGCCGTCCCAGAAGACGGCACGGTTCGCGCGGGTTGCTCCAATGTGGCAAGTGTGGGCGGCATAAAAATCTCAGGCGCGAAAGTCGCACCCCCTCGCGGGGAGACCTCCCGGCTTGTAACAAAGCGCATTCGCATGGTCAACCAACCGTCTGACGCCCCCACGCCGTTCTTATTCACGCGAAAAAACATTTTCCCCAACGTCCCTCGCCATACAATCACGCCATGCCACTGCGCATCGGGTCAGTGACCTTGTCCAGCAACCTGTGTTTGGCCCCGCTCGCGGGATACACCAACCTGCCGTTTCGCCGGCTCATCCGCGAACTGGGCGGCGTCGGTTTGTGCACCACCGACCTGGTCAATGCGCGCTCGTTGCTCGAGGGCCGCGCCAAAGCTCTTGAGCTAATCGCCTCCGCGCCGTGGGACCGACCGCTCGCTGTGCAACTTTACGGCAGTAATCCAGCCGAGCTAGCCGCGGCCGCGCAACGGCTGGCCGACCGGGGTGTGGACATCGTGGACCTCAACATGGGATGTCCGGTACGCAAGGTGTGTCGAACGGGCAGCGGTGCCGCGTTGCTGCGCGATGTGCAACGCGCCGCCGACCTCGTTTACCAAGTCGTCCAAGCCGTGCGCATCCCGGTAACCTGCAAAATGCGGCTCGGTTGGGACGACACGCACATCACGGCGCCCGAATTGGCGCGCGCCTTTGAACAAGCCGGCGTGGCGGCGATCACCATTCACGGGCGCACTCGGCAGCAAGGATTCACCGGTACGGTAAACCTCGACGGGATTCGTGCCGTCGTTCAAGCCGTGCGCGCCATACCCATCATTGGTAACGGCGACGTGACCACCCCTCAAGCCGCCAAGACCATGTTCGACCGTACCGGCTGTGCGGCCGTCAGCATTGGTCGCGGCGCGTTTTACAACCCGTGGATTTTTCAACAAACCCAGCATTACCTCGAAACAGGCGAACTCCTACCGGAACCCACCTTGGAGGACCGACTCACCGTGATGACGCGCCATCTAGACTACATGATCGAATTTTTCGGTGAGGCCCGTGCCTGCCGGATGTTTCGCAAAATCGCTCTCCAATACGCCACCCGCTTCGGCCCTGCTGCCGAGTTCCGACGCCGCATCGTCACCCTTGAACGTCGCGACCAACTTCCCGAAATTCTCGATGCCTACCGGCACTGGCGCGCGCAATTCCTCGACGAAGCCGGTAACCTGCTGCCCGCCTACGCACCGCGTCCCTTCGCCGCCCATCCTGCGATTCCCGTCCCCGCCGGCCCCGTCGAACGATGGTGAACCAACGCCGTGCGGCGGCGCGCTCGGAGAAAGCCGACTGACTTTATTCCCCGAATTCAAACGTCAATTCAGCGGTTTGCCCGGCGGTCACCGTGACGGTTTGCTCCCGGGTGCCGAGCTTCTCGTGCCACGCGACCACCGTGTGCGAGCCGGGCGGCACGCCAGCAATTGCGAAACCGCCGTCCTCACCGGTCACGGCGAAAAACGGATGATCCAAGACACCCACATACGCTGACATCCAAGGGTGCACGTCGCATTTGAAGCGAATCATGACTTCGGGCTGCGTGAACACGCGAGTTGACTCCATCCCGCGATTTGGCTGGCCGATGTTGAACTCGCGGTTCACACGCGCAAGCGCGTGAACATTGTGCAAAGTGTCGTCACTGTTGCGGATGACTAG
>JANWVU010000004.1:0-17108 GCA_025056465.1 Verrucomicrobiia bacterium
AGAACCCAGTGGGGAACTGGCTGTTTTGTTGGGCGGAAAAAATCGCGGCGGAATGGACCACGCAGTTTGTGTCGGTCGCCGATGCCATGACGCAACAGTATTTGGCTGCCGGAGTGGGTCGGCCCAATCAGTACGTCACGATCCGCAGTGGGATGAATGTGCGTGCGTTTTGCGAGGCACGCCCGGATGCCGCATTGCGGAAGCGCTTGGGCATCGAAGACGGTGACTTGGTGGTGGGGAAGGTGGCGCGGTTATTTCGGTTGAAGGGACACCGGTATTTGTTTGAGGCGATTCCGCGGATTGTTCGTGAGATTCCGAACGTAAAATTTCTGCTCGTAGGTGACGGGCCGTACCGGCAGCTTTTTGAACGCACGGCTGGTCCACATGTCATTTTTGCTGGCTTGGTGCCACCGGCAGAAATCCCCCGATACATCGCAGTGATGGATGTGCTGGTGCATTTGTCGTTGCGGGAGGGATTGCCGCGCACGTTGCCGCAGGCGTTAGCGTGTGGCAAACCAGTGGTGGCGTTCGATGTGGACGGGGCGCGGGAGGTTTGCCGCGATGGTGAGACGGGTTTTTTGATACCCGCGGAGGATACCGACCGGTTGGCCGAGGCGGTTATCCGATTGTTGCGCGACCCGGCATTGGCCCATAGAATGGGTACCGCGGGCAGGAAATGGGTGGCCACCGAGTTTGATGAGAGACGAATGGTGGATCAACTCGACGCGTTGTACCGGCAACTGGCGCGGACATGCATTGGATCCTCATTTACTTTTACATTTTCGACCTGAGCTTCGCGCTGGCCCTGCTTCTGACGCCTGTGGTGCGACAATACGCGTTGCGACGTGGAATCGTGGACGCGCCGAATCTCGATCGCAAAATCCACCGCGAACCCATGCCGTTGCTCGGCGGCGTGGCTGTGTTTGCTGCGTTTGCGCTGAATGTGGTGCTGAATTATCTCGTGGTGCTGCCACTGACCGCACGCTGGGATGTGCCGTGGGTTGAATTTCCCGATTTACGCGCCTACATCGAAGGTGCCTTTCGGGTTGGGCCGAAGCTTCTGGTGTTGGTGGCCGGTGGGGCCTTGATGACCGCGCTGGGATTGTATGACGACATGCGCGACCTGAAACCCGGTTGGAAATTTCTCGGTCAAGTTGCCGTGGCGGCATTGGTGGCCGCATTTGGTATGCGAGTCACGCTGTTCATTGCCAACCCGGTTGTGAGTTTTCTCCTGACGGTTCTTTGGATCGTGACGCTGACCAACGCGCTGAACTTTCTCGATAATATGGACGGATTATGCGCCGGGGTCGGGTTGGTGTGTGCCCTGTTGTTCGCAATGATGGCCGGTTTGCAGGAGCAGTATTTTGTCTGTCTGTTGGCGCTGGCGCTCGCCGGCGCGCTGTTGGGGTTTTTGCCCTACAACTTCAAACCCGCCACGATTTTCCTCGGCGATGCCGGTAGTCATTTTGTCGGGTACATGCTGGCGGTGTTACCGGTGCTGGGAACGTTTTACACACCTGAGTCGCCGACCTGGCTGCCGGTGCTCATCCCGTTGTTGGTGCTGGCGGTGCCGTTGTTCGACATGGCTATGGTCATGGCGATCCGGTTGCGGCGCGGCCAACCGGTTTATCGGGGTGATGCCAATCACATCTCCCACCGTTTGGTGCAACTGGGCCTCCCGCAAAGTTGGGCGGTCACACTGATCTATCTGATCACGTTGACGCTCGGGCTCGGCGCGGCCATCTTGCTTCGCGCGGATGTCATCGTTGCGGTGATCGTCCTCACGCAAGCGATTTGCATTCTCGCGATTGTGACGTTGTTGGAGCAATTGGGAAGGAAATGATCGCGCGTGCAGTATTTCTCGATCGCGACGGCGTCTTGATGGAAGACGCCAACTACGTTGGCCAAATCGAACGCGTCCGCGTCATTCCCGGCGCGGCGGCCGCGCTACGCCAATTGCGAGAGGCGGGGTTCAAGTTATTTGTGGTCACGAACCAATCCGGTGTGGGTCGCGGGTACTTTCCCCGCGAAGCTGTAGATCAAATCCACGAACATCTGGCCCAACACGACATCCGCCCTGACCGCTATTACATTTGCCCCCATCATCCCGAGGACGGATGTGACTGCCGTAAACCGAAACCGAAATTTTTTTTCGAAGCCGCGCGCGAGTACGGAGTTGATCTGGCTCACAGCTACATGATCGGGGATCGCCCCAGCGACATCCTCGCCGGCCAAAATGCGGGGTGTCGCACGATTTTGGTGCTCACCGGCGTGGGCCGCGAAACCCTAGCCCGAAACGAAGTCCGCCCGGATCACGTGGCATCCGACATCACTGCCGCTGTTGAATGGATCTTGACGCGAAACGCCTCCTGTTCGCAGGCCTGATCATTGGGTTGTGGTGTGTGCTCGTCCAAGCGGAGCCGCAACACGCCGAACCTGCGCCCGCCGAACCTTCAGCGACGGCAGAGCCCCCGGCGTCTGTCCCACCGCCCGGCCAACGATTGTTTCAGCGTGAATTTGCGCGCTACACCGTGCTGTTGCTCACACCGCTCGATCAACCGTGGCAAGCATGGTGGAACGATGCCGCGCAGATGGCTGTGTTCCGCCAAGCCACAAATCAGGTGGTCATGACGACGCAGTTTCTCCAGTTCCCACTCGATGCGGATCTTCGCGCTGCGGTGGGCGACCGGTCGCGGTTTCTCGACCTGGCGCTGCGAAAATACTGCGCGTTGCAACTGGCGCGCAGTCCGGACCCAGCGGTTCAACGTCAACCGTTGCGCTTCGGTGAACGCCAGATCGGCCGCCATTTCTTCCGGTATGTCAGCCTTCGCGGACACGATGCGCTGGGGCCGCGACGAGGTTACTTTTACTTGATGTTACGAGGCACCGCTGAGCAACCCAAGTTTGATGGCGATGCGCTCGTCTGCACCCTTGGGTATCCGGAGTCGCTACCGGCCGACGAGGTCAAATCAATGCATCAGCTTTTTGATCTGCTGCTGCAAAATCTCAGCTTCAACTGAGACCTATTGTCGGGCGCAAGTTGCCTCCGCCAAAACAAGCGAAACCAACTCCAGTTCGTTTCCCTGAATCAACTCGCCGCCAAGCGCGCCACAGCCCGGGCACTCAAACCACGAATCCTCCACCGCGAAGGTCCGTTGACACAGCCGGCACCGTGCGCGGGCTGGTACGGGTTCAATCTCAAGCTCCACGCCGGCAAGATCGGTGTCACGCGTGGCCGTGACGAAACAAAACTGGAGCCATTCGGGAATCACCTGCCGCAGCGCCCCCACGCGCAGGCGCACGACGCTCACCCGCGCGCCGGGATGCTTGGATGTGTGTTGGCGCACCTCGTCAATCAACGCCGCAACGATGGACATCTCATGCATGGACCGGATCGCCTTTCGATTGCGCGAACATTCGCGCAAGCTGGCAAATCTCCGTCACCACCTTGTCGGCGCACTCGCGCACGGTGGGGCTGAGCGTTTCGCCGAAATCAAAATCCTCGCCACGGATGCTGAACAACAACCCGTGCGGCGCCGTGTGGTAGAGGGTCTGACTCAAAGCCAGCAGATCCGACGGCGTGAGATAGTGCGCCACGGCGTGCGATTGATACGATGGTTGCACCTGGCGTCGGTCAATTGCGCGCGGGGCGTCCTGCGTGGCCGCATCCACAAAAATCACCACGTCATAGTGCCGGATGGTCTCGGCCAACTCCACTTCGAGCTGGTGAGTCGTCAGCAAATCCACTTGTTCCAAACCGCAATGCCGCAGCCGCTCCACAACGTACCAGCCGACGCCGTCGTCGCGGCGACTGTTGTTGCCGTAACCGATGACCAACGTTCTCATGGGGCCGGTCGACTCAGGGTATCAATCACCTGCCCGTTCGCGTCCACCAACTCAATGCGCATCGGCATTTGGCCGACGGCGTGCGTGGCGCAACTCAGGCATGGATCGTAGCAACGGATGGCCGCTTCGACGCGATTGAGCATGCCTTCTTGCAGCCGCTGCGCTTTAACGTATTTCTTCGCAACGGCGCGCACGGCGCGGTTCATCGCGAGATTATTGTGGCCAGTGGCCACGATGAGGTTGACCTTCTCGATGCGACCGCTGCGGTCCACCCAGTAGTGATGAATCAACGTGCCGCGAGGCGCCTCGATCACACCGACGCCCTCGGGATTTTGCGGCTCGGCGTGCACAACGATTTCGGTGCTTGTGATTTCAGGGTCGCGCAACAACTGCTCGGCACGCTCCAAGCCGTACAGCAACTCAATCAAGCGCGCCCAGTGATAGTAGAACGAACTAGTTCGCACCTGGTGTCCGTTCGAACGCCACAACCGCAACTCCGCATTGGCTTTCGGGGTCGCAATCTTCGTGCACAAGTTCACGCGCGCGAGCGGACCGACCCGGTACATTCCCTGCGGATATCCCATGCTCAGGATGAATGGGAACTTCATGAATGACCAGCCCTCGGATGCCTCGCGGATGTAATCGAGATACCGGGCTGGGTCCACCTGGTCGTGAATGATCCCACCTTGCGGATTGCAGAAGCGTAGCTTGCCGTCGTAAAGCTCGAGGGCGCCGTCCGGTTGCACCAAGCCAACGTAATTGGAGTCAAAGCTGGCGAAACTTTCCACCTCGTGTTGGTGACGGTTGTGGTAGTCCAGCAGCAAGTCCAACGCGAATCGCGCGGCCGCGTATGCCTCGGGCATACCGGCTAGCAGGGCGTCGCGCTCCTGCTCGGTTAGTGCTTTGTTGACCCCGCCGGGGACGGGAAACTCCGCGTGGATTTTGCGGCCGCCGGTGGCCTTGATGATTTCTTGGCCGAACTTGCGCAGTCGGATTCCCTTCAAGGCTATCTCCGGTTGGGCCGCGATCAGTCCCATCACGTTGCGCGTGGCGGGGTCGCTGTCGAAACCCAACAACAAATCCGGTGCACTGAGATGGAAAAATGACAGAGCGTGGCTCTGAATAATTTGACCCATGTGCATCAGCTCACGAAGCATTTTGGCCGTGCGCGGAATCGTTACGCCCACGATTGCGTCGCAGGCTTTGGCACTGGCCAGCAGGTGACTTACCGGGCAGATGCCGCAGGAGCGCGGGGTGATCTGCACCATCTCGGTGAAATAGCGACCCTCGCAGAATTTCTCGAATCCCCGAAACTCCACCACGTGAAACCGCGCGTCGTCCACTTCGCCATGACTGTCGAGATGGATGGTGATTTTGGCGTGACCCTCGATGCGGGTTACCGGGTTGATTGTGATCGTGTTGCTCATGACCAACTCTCCTCCCGGCCGCCACCGTAGCGGCCGGCGTCTTCAGTCATACTTCAAATTCCTTTCGTCCCATTTTGGCATCCGCCCAGCCAACAACTCGGTCAGCGCGTACCAAATGGTGTCGGCATCCGGTGGGCAGCCGGGGATGCTCACATCCACCTTCACGATTTCTTTTAGCGGTCGCGCCTTTGCGAGCAGCCGTGGCATGACCGGGTCCATTGGAATTTCGCCGATTTGCGTGCTCTCGGTCTCCACAAACCCGCGTTGCAATACTGCATCCACGGGGAACTGGTTACGTAGCGCCGGCACATTGCCCATGATCGCACAGTCGCCCAGCGCAACCAGGATTTTGCAGCGATCGCGCAGGTGACGCAGATGCTCTTCCTGTTCGTTGTTGTTCACGCACCCCTCCACAATCCCCACGTCCACCTCAGGGATTTGGTCAAACTTGATGTCCACGATGGGGCTGGCTTTCAGATCAATCGCCTTGCCCAGCTCGAGCAACCGTTCATCCAAATCGAGAAACGACATGTGACAACCCGAACAACCGCTCAACCACATCGTGGCGACCTTGATTTTGCCATTAGTGCTCATGCGTACACCGCCTCCACGATTGCCGCATCGTCTCGCGCCTGACCCCGCACCGGGATCACCGGCTTGAGCGGCAGCGTGCGGCCTTCAAAGTTTGTCACCGTTCCGGTCTTCTCCGCCCACGTGCAGGCCGGTAACACCACGTGCGCGTGCGCGGTCAGCGGTGATTCATAACTGGCCTGCACCACCAACAAATCGAGCGTCTCCAGCATCAACGCCCGATATTTCTCCTCAAACCACCGCTCGCCGAGTGTGTGATCATCGCCGAGCACCAAGTGTAAGTACCGCACCGGCTTGGCGTCGAGCCAGCTTCCGACGTCCTCCACGGCTTCCAATCCGGCCGCGACCAACCCGATGCTGTTGGTGCCAATGGGCAGTCCGATCAACGCCGGCGCCTCGCCACTTGCTTTCTGCTCAAACACCGCCAGCAACCGCTCCAGCACCGCCACGCCGATCGGCGTCATCGCCTCGGTCCCATACAGCAAGACCGGTCGCTGCACGTCGCGTAACACCTCCGCAACCTGCGCCCAGAATGCACGCTCCAGACTGACCTCCCGCACCGCGATGTCCGCATACCGGTCGAGATCGCTGCGACGACAATTCAAAATGATGAGCCGCGCTTGCCGCTGCCGCACACCGCGGCGCACGTAAGACGCGATTAGCCCATGGTCGCGCGACGGCTGCACCCCCAGCAGGATGAACGCATCCGCCTCCGTGAGTTGCCGGCGCACATCGGCGAGTGGCTCGGGTGCCTCGACCAACGCGCCTTCGTTCGGCGCCAACCACACACCCACACGGTCTAGCTTGTCCGCCACCCGATGAATGGCTTGACCCGCCTCATTGGTCAGCCGCGGCGACGCCAGTAGAACCGATTCCCACACAGGAGTGGCATCGCGCACCCGGCGAATGTGCGCGAGGGCCTCGTCCCACGAGACGGGCTTCAGCTCACCGTTGTGACGCAGCATCGGCTGCGTGATGCGCCGACGCGGCTCGGCCCATGTCTCATACCGGCCTTTGCGGCAGAGGTGCCCCGCGCACAGAGGCGACTCGGGATCGCCGAAGACCTCAACGATTCGATTCTCGCGCGTGTACACCGCCAACCCACAACCCACCGGACACTCCGGACAAGTGGTTTTGACTACCGTGCACGTATGCAGCTTGCCCCGGTAGGTCTGGGCTTTATCGAACAATGCGCCGGTCGGACACGCTGCCACGCACGCACCGCAACTGGTGCAGGTCTCCGAGGTGCCGAATGTGGCGTGCATGTCCACGACGATGAGGTTGCGCTCGCCTCGGTTGGCGATGTCCAGCGTGTGCACGCCCTCGATCTCGTCACAGGTTCGCACGCAGCGGGTGCACAAGATGCAACGGTTGTGATCCAGACCGAAGTAGCGGCCCGACACGTCCATGGGCAGGGCCGGATACAAATACGGAAACCGGATGGAATCTACGCCATGCAAGTAAGCCTGATGTTGCAGTCCGCAATCGCCTTTGTTCATCGGGCAAATCGGACAAATGTGATTGCGTTCGCTGAATAATAGCTCCAGCGTCATCCGCCGCAGGTTGTGCAACCGCGGGCTGTTGGTGGTGATCTGGCTACCGGCCACGGCCGGTGTGGCGCAGGCCGGCACTACCTTGGGGCTACCGGCCACCTCCACGATGCACATGCGGCAACCACCCCACGGACTACGATCTTTCATCCAGCACAACGTGGGGATGTAGATGTCGTTGGCGGTGGCCACTTCGAGAATGGTTTGGCCCGCGCGGCCCTCGCATACTTTTCCGTTGATCGTCAGCGTTATGGTCTGGGTCGCGTTCATGAGGTCACCACGGCTGTGGGTTTCCGTCCCGGTGGCAACTCCAACACTGCCGGACGCGGCGGTGGGATGAACCCCTCGCCCTCGGATGTTTTATTGATCGCTTGGAACTTGCAGGCCTCCAGACAGGCACCGCAATGGATGCATTTGTCTTGTACAATGTAATATTTCTTTTGCCCGCCCACCTTGAAGATCGTCTCCACGGGGCAAACTCGTGCGCAGACCGAGCAGCCCACGCACTTCTCCTCAATGATCGTGAACTGCAAGAGATCACGACACACTCGGGCGGGACACCGTTTTTCAACGATGTGCGCGAGATATTCGTCGCGAAAATATTTCAACGTCGTGAGTACCGGGTTCGGGGCCGTCTGGCCCAACCCACACAGACTGGCGTCCTTGACCATCAACGCCAATTCCTCCAGCCGGTCGAGGTCCTCCAACTCCGCTTCGCCCGAACAAATCCGCTCTAAGATGTTGAGTAGTTGCCTGGTGCCGACACGGCAGGGCGGACACTTCCCGCAGCTTTCGTCGCAGCAGAACTCTAAGAAGAACCGCGCGAAATCCACCATGCAGGTATCTTCATCTACCACCACCATGCCGCCCGAGCCCATGATCGAACCGAGCGCCTGCAACGTCTCATACTCGATCGGCGTGTCGAGATACTGCGCGGGAATCACGCCACCGGATGGCCCACCGGTTTGGACCGCTTTGAACTTTTTGCCGTTTGGAATCCCGCCGCCAATATCAAAAATCAGCTCACGCAACGTCGTGCCAAACGGCACCTCGGCCAGCCCGGTGTTGCGAATCTTACCGGCTAGCGCGAACACCTTCGTCCCTTTGGTGCGCGCCGTCCCAAACTGACCGTACCACGACGCGCCGTTGCGAATGATGATCGGCACCGTCGCCCATGTCTCGACGTTGTTAATGTTCGTGGGTTTGCCCCATAGCCCTCGTTGCGCCGGAAACGGTGGCCGCGGCTGCGGCTGTCCACGACGACCTTCAATCGAACGCATCAGGGCCGTTTCCTCGCCACACACGAACGCCCCGGCACCAATCCGCAGTTCGAGATCAAAATCGAAACCGGTCTCAAAGAGATTCTTGCCGAGCAGCCCCAGTTCGTACGCCTGTTGAATCGCAATTTGGAGTCGTTTGACGGCCAACGGATATTCCGCGCGAATGTAAATGTATCCGTTGTTGGCGCCCATCGCGTATCCGCCAATCGCCATCCCCTCGATGATCTTGTGAGGATCGCCCTCCAACACCGCGCGATTCATGAATGCACCAGGGTCGCCCTCGTCCGCGTTGCAAATGACGTAATGCGGTTTGACCGGGTTTTTCGCCGTCAGTTCCCACTTCACGCCGGTGGGAAAACCCGCACCACCCCGACCTCGCAGGCCACTGGCCTTGATCTCGGCAATGACCTCTTCCGGTTTCATGCTGGTCAACACTTTGCCGAGCGCGGCGTAGCCATCGCGGGCGATGTACTCATGAATGTTCTCGGGATCAATCAACCCGCAGTTCTCCAGCACGATCTTTTGCTGTTTTGCGAAGAAGGTGAAATCGCGTTGCGTGTTGACGACGGCACCGGTCGGGGCTTCCTTGGGCAACAACGGCTGATAAGGACGCCCCTTAATGAAGTGCTCCTCAACCAGTTTCGGAACATCGAGCGCCGTGACCTTCTGGTAAAACGTGCCCTCGGGATGCACCAACATCACCGGCCCCAGGTCACACGGCCCCATGCAGCCCGTCTCGACGATGCGGATTTCATTGTCCAGCCCGCGCTGCTTCAATTCGGCGGTCAACGCTTCTTTCAGCGCGTGAGCACCGGAACTGATGCAGCCGGCACCGGCACAGATCAAACAATGTGCGCGAATCATGGCTTCTTCTCTTTCCCCACCACGAGGTTTTCCACGGGGGTGCCTTTGACAAGATGCTCGGCGACGATGCGGCGTGCTTTCTCAGGATCGAGCTTCGCGTAGGTCGTCTGTTCACCGTCGGCGCGCTCGATCCGCACGACCGGCTCGACATCCTCCAACCCAATCTCGCCGGTCACGCGCACTTCCACATCCGCCAGACCCCGTTTCTCTATTTCGTCGAGCATGGTTTTCATCACCTCACGGGCACCGGCTGCGATCCCGCTGGTGCCCATGCTGACGACCACCCGGTACTTCTTGTGTCCCTCACGCAACGCAACCTGCTGCTGTGCCTTCTCTTTGAGACGTTTGAGTTGTTCGAGGTTCATGGTGCTCCCTTTCCTTTGAACTGAATTGAAACGTCGTCGAATCGGTGCGGTACCGCAGGCGAATCTCCACATCTGGGTTGGCTGCACACAGCGCCAATACGGTGTCATCCAGATTCCCCAACGGTGGCCGATCCACATGATTGAGTCGCATGCTGGCCACCACCGTGGTTCCCTGCCCGGGCGCGCTGCGAATATGAAAGCGACCGCCGCACATCTCAGCGGTTTGCCGCAGCAGTGCCAACCCCAAGCCAATCCCCTTGCGGCGTTTCGACTTGGTGCTGCTTCGTCGCTGCTCCAACACTCGACGTAACGTCGCGGCATCCATCCCGCGCCCGTTGTCGCGCACGCGTATGATCAGCCAGTTGCGGCGCGCGCTCTCCAACACCTCGATAGATAACACGGTCGCGCCCGCCGCCAGCGAGTTCATCCCGATGTCCAAAATGTGCAGCGACAATTCCTCCAACATGACTGGCTCCGTTAGGTGTATTTCTTGAGGTCTTTCTGGCAAAACTTCGGCACCTTGTCCGGCGTCAGTTTCCCGTACACATCGTCGCCAATCGCAATCGCCGGCGCCATGGCACAGGCGCCGATGCACCGCGCACTGTGCAAACTGAACAGGTTGTCTTTTGTCGTCTCCCCTTCCTTGATGCCGAGTTGCTGCGACAACCTCTCCAAAATCAACTGCGCCCCGCGCACGTGACACGCGGTGCCCCGGCAGACCATGATTTGGTATTTGCCCCGCGGCACGAGCGTGAAAAGGTGATAAAACGTGACCACGCCGTACACCTGCGCCAGCGGCAGCTTCAACTTCCCCGCGATGTACCGCAGCACATCCGGGCTGAGGTACCCAAACAACTGTTGCGCCGCGTGCAACACCTGAATCAACGCTGTCGGCTCCGCTTTGTAATGCGCAATCGTGTCGTCCAACGACGCGAACCGCGCATCCCCGCTGGGGTGCGAGGTCACTACCGACCGAATCGTTTGCAATTCCATCATCGTAGTCCCGCCTCCCACAATCGTCCGGCCGCCTCGTAACTGGTCAGCGGCGTGCTTAACAACGCAATGCCCTCCTCCGCCTCGGCCACAATCGTCGCATCGGGTTTGCGGCCACAGGTGAACAACACGGCCGCGATGTCTTTCATGGCCGCGACGGACACCACGTTGCGGTGAATCTGCACCGTCACCCACAACACGCCCGGCCGCGCATGCGCCAATACATCGCTCAGCAGATCGGAGATGTAACAGCCGCTTACCGTCTCTGGCAGCGCATCGGTCAGCGGCGTCGCTTGCAACGCGCCCAACACCGGCTTCAAAGCAAACATCGTAGCCTGGCTCATTCCGCACCTCCCGCCCGTTTCAGGAAAATTTCCGCTCGCAACCGTGTTCCGTGCTCGCTGTCCGACTGAATTTCCAATCGATCGGAACACCGTTTGATGTTTGGCAACCCCATGCCGGCTCCAAATCCCAACTCTCGCGGCAACCGACCCGCCGTGCTCCAACCTTCCTGCATTGCCAGCTCGATGTTTTCGATACCGGGGCCGACGTCGTTGGCCTCAATCACCACCTTGTCGGGATCAATCGTCACCACAATCTCGCCGCCCAGCGAGTGAATGATGATGTTGGTCTCCGCCTCGTATGCCACCACCGCCGCCCGACGCCGCACCTCGGGGTCAATCCCGCGCTCGCGCAACACCTGCCGCATCCGTTGCGAAACCTTGCCAGCACTGTCGTAATCGCCCGTGCGGACGGGTGCGCGAATCACCACCCGCTCCGCCTTTTCATCCGCAACACGGGCCGCCACCAACGCCGCCTCATGCGCAATCGCTTCCTCCGCGCGCTTCTCCAGATGATGCATCAGACAGGTCGTGATATCGCCGCGCGTGATCATCCCCACCAGACGGTCGCCTGCGTCCAGGACGGGAAACCGACCAAACCCATGCCGTTCAAACTCCGCCACCGCCCGCAACAGAGAATAATGGTCCCGCAACGTCACCACGTTACGCGTCATGTGACGCTCCGCGGGCTCGTTGATGTGCCCTCGGTCCAGTGCGTTGATGATGTCTTCGATGCTGACCAACCCCACGAGCCGGTCGCCTTCCACGATGGGCACCCCCGAGAACTTGTGCGCTTTCATCAAATGCTGAATCGAGCGCAATGAATCCTGCGGCGCCGCGGTCACCGGGGGCTTGCTCATTGCATCGCGCACCCGCAGCTCATACACCAACACCTGCGCTAACGGCACACTCCGCCGCCCCGGCTGTTCGTCCCAAACCGGTACCGATGTCCGTGCTGTCACGGTGGACACTCCCATCGCCAACCCACCCAAGCACCGTCACTGCCAGCGGAAACACGCAAAGACCAACCCCAACGCAACTCTCTGTCCGAACGCGGGTTCGATAAACCATGACCGCCGCCGTTCAGATCCAATAACCCGTCCGCCCGTGACAGACTGTCAACGGTCGCCTTAGGACACGCCAATCTGTCGGCTTTCCCCAACGATGCCGCGGCTCAAGTCACTGCCTCGTCGTCACCGACCCGTCCCGGCTTCTCAAACACTGCGTCCACATCCATGCCCAACTTTTGCATCCGGTAACGGAGCGCATGGCGTGTAATCCCCAACGCCGCCGCCGTCTCGTTGATGCGACCGCGATGCTGACGCAACGCGCGCTCAATCAGATGGCGCTCATACTCGGCCATCGCCGCTTCCAGATTTGTCGGCATGGTCATCTCCTCGCCCACGCCCACCGGTTGGGTCTCGATCAAACTCGCCGGTAGGCTTTGCACCCGCACCAACGGCTCGGTCTCCACGATGACCGCACGCTCAATCGCATTGCGCAACTCCCGCACATTCCCGGGCCACGCGTACCGACGCAATTGCTCCAGTGCCGCCTCAGTAAAACCGGTAATCCGCTTGCCCAGCGCATCCGCGTACTGCCGCAAAAAATGCCGTGCCAACAGCTCGATGTCCTCGGGACGCTCGCGCAACGGCGGGAATTTGATCTGCACCACATTCAGCCGGTGGTACAAATCGGCTCGCAGCCGACCGCTCGCCAGCGCCTCGCGCACATCGCGATTGGTCGCCGCAATCAACCGCACATTCACCTGGATTGTCTCACTACCACCAACACGCTGAAATCGCCGCTCCTCCAACACCCGCAGCAACTTCGATTGCAACTGCGGCGACATGTCGCCGATCTCATCAAGAAACAACGTCCCGCCATTGGCCTCCTCAAACCGCCCAATCCGTTGCTTCACGGCGCCCGTGAATGCGCCCTTTTCATGACCAAACAACTCGCTCTCCAACAAATTCTCCGGTATCGCCGCGCAATTGATCCCCACAAACGGCCCCGCGGCCCGCGCGCTGCCACGATGCAACGCGCTTGCGGCCATCTCCTTGCCTGTGCCGCTCTCGCCCAACAACAACACCGTCGCGTCTGTCGGCGCCGTCACCCGAATCAACTCGCGAATCTCGCGCATTGCCGCGCTATCGCCCAGCAAATCGTCCACCGTGAACCGGCAGCTCACCATGCCTTTGAGTAACCGGTTCTCATCCTCCAACAACCGATCCCGCACCACCGCGCCCAACACGTGCAATAACTCCTCGGGATCAAACGGCTTGGGCAGATAATCGGCGGCACCGGCCTTGATCGCCTGCACTGCCAACTTCGGCGTGGCGTACGCCGTCATCATCACCACCGCCACGCGCGGATACCGGCGCCGAATTTGTTCCAACAACGCAAACCCGTCCGGCGACGGCATCCGCGCATCCGTCAACACCACCTGGACCGGCTCGCGCTCTAACGTCTCCAACGCCGTTCGTCCCGATGCCGCCAGCAACACCTCATAACCCTCGCCGCGCAAAATCGCCTCCACCGTGCGCAGCATGTTCGGCTCGTCATCTACCACCAACACCCGCACGCGGCTCACAGTGTCTCCGTCTCCTTGGTGATTTGCGTCGGGAACACCAGCGTAAACTCTGTGCCCTTGCCGGGCTCCGACCTGACGGCAATCCGTCCGCCGTACGTCTCCACGATGTTTTTCACAATCGCCAACCCCAACCCGCTGCCCTTGGGTTTGGTCGTATAAAACGCCTCAAAAATGCGCTCCTGCTCCGTGGCGCTCATGCCCACTCCCGTGTCTGCGATCCGCACCTCCACCTGCCCATCGCCCGCGTATCGCGTCTCCAACGTAAGTGTACCGCCGCCCGGCATCGCTTCCAATGCATTCTGGATCACATTCAAAAAACTTTCTTCAATCTGCGTCCGATGCGCCCACAAAACCGGTAACCCCGCCGCATACCGCCGGCGCACCTCCCAGCGCCCCGGTGTCGCCGCCAAAGCTTGCTTCAGCGCTCGCTCCAGCACTGAGTTGAACTCTACCGGCTCGACTCGGCCCTCGCTGAGCCGCGCATAATCCAACAACTGCGTCAAAATCCGATCGCAACGGCTCACCTCCTGTCGAATCACCTCTACCGGCTCTCGGATCGCCGCACTTGTCGCCGTCTGTCGTTGCAGCACAAACGCTGCGTTGTTGATGATCCCCAGCGGATTTTTTAACTGATGCGCCAGCTCCGCCGCCAACCGACCGCTTGCTGCCGCCGTCTGTTCCCGCACCTCCAACTCATGCCGCGTGCGCGCGCGTTCCCGCTCCCTCTGCAACAACACGTACACCCCCCAGCAGCACAAACTCACCAGGACCAACACCATCACCCGCAACCAGTACAACTCCTCACCAAAAAATCCCCACTGCTCCTCGTGCAACATCACCGATAACGTGTAAAACACCGTCGCGCCCACGTTCATTACGATTTGCTGCCAAAACACCGGGAAGTTCACCGCGTTGCGCACCATCAACCCGATGTACAGCCAGAACAACACGCTCTCCAACCCACCGGTGAAATAAATCAGGCCCGAGAGAAACAGCATGTCCAGCATGGCCAACCAGAACGCGCTGAACCGAAACAACTGCGGCATCATCCGCCCCAGCCGTGCCGCCAGCAACAACGACCAAAAAATCAGGTTTCCAATCCCGTAGAAATTCAGTTGCCGCATGTAGGCGCGAATTGCCGCCGCCTGCTCCGCGGTCGCCGTGGGCAACACCCCCCGCATCTCGTTCTGGTAGAAATATGCCGCCGCCACAAACGCCACAAACTTGATCGGCAACATCACGTTGGTCTCCACCAACATGATCCGACGCAGTTGCGCCTCCCGCTGTCGCTCCGACAATCGAACCTGCGTCAGCTTACCCAAAAACCGCGTTAGCTTCGCCGCACCCACCGCGCCACCAATCGCCGCGCCAACTCATCCTTCGGCAATTCGGGAAACTCCTCTCGCGACCCATCCGCCCCCAACAACACCACCCGGTTGGTCTCCGCCTCAAACGCCGTTGCCTCGTTGGCGACAATCCAATCCAAATTTTTCCGACGCAGTTTCTCCCACGCGCGCTCCTCCAACTGCTCCGTCTCTACGGCAAACCCCACCAACACCTGCCGGCGTTTCCGTCGCCCGCACTCCGCCAAAATATCCGGCGTCGGTTCCAACTCGATCACTCGCGGTGCCGAGTCTTTCTTCCACTTCTCTGTTGCCACCTGCTTCGGCCGAAAATCGCACACCGCCGCGGCCATCACGACGACATCGGCCTCATCAAACCGCGACCATACCGCCTCGGCCATCTCCGCGGCCGACACCACCCGCACCAACTCAACCCCTGCCGGGACCGGCAACGCCACCGGCCCGCTCACCAACGTCACCGCACCAAACGCTCGTGCCGCTTCCCCAATCGCATACCCCATCCTACCGGACGACCGGTTCGACAGAAACCGCACCGGATCCCAATGCTCCCGCGTCGGCCCCGCTGTCACCAACCACTTCATTCATCACATCCCACCCATCGGCTTGTTCCTACCGCAGTCTAACCAGCGCGACCCGTCTCTCGCGTCTCGCGCTCCTACGACTCGGGCGTTACAACCGCAAAACTTCGCGCACCCGCCCCACAATCTGCTCGACCGGCCACAACCGACCCAGCCCCTCATACCCGCACGCCAACATCCCGCGATCCGGTCCGATCACCTCCACGCCGCGTCGTTGCAAAATCTCCACGTTCGCCTGGGTGGCCGGGTGCTCCCACATCTTGCCGTTCATCGCCGGCGCCACCATCACCTTCGCCTCCCGCCGCAACGCCAACGCAATCGTCGTCAGCGCATCATCGGCCAACCCATGCGCCAACTTGGCCAGCACGTTCGCCGTTGCCGGCGCGATCAGCAACAGATCCGCCGCATCCGCCACCTGTAAGTGCGTTGGCCGTAAATCTCCGGCTTCCTCCTCAAACAAATCCACCACGACCGGCTGTTGCGTCAGCGTCTGAAACGTCAACGGCGTGATGAACCGCGTCGCACATCGCGTCAGCACCACATGCACCGCACAATCCAACTTCACCAGTTGGCTCGCAATCTCCGCCGCCTTGTACGCCGCAATCGAACCACTCACTCCTAGAATGACAGTTCGGGTCGTCGCCATGGTGCATCCTCAGGTTGCCGAAAGGTCCGACATCGCTCCGCCATCAGAATCGCGCGGCCCTGCTCAAAATCATCATCCAGTGTCCCACTGATGATCACGTAATCATACATCCGCCACTGGGCCATCTCTCGTTCCGCAATCGCGAGCCGACGACGAATCGTTTCGGGGTTGTCCGTGCCGCGCCGTCGTAATCGTTGCTCCAGCAACTCCAACGACGGCGGCATCAGAAAAATCGTGACCAACGCCTGCGGATACGCAAACCGACCCGCGCGCACCCGCTCCATCACCTGTCGTGCGCCCTGCACCTCAATATCCAGCAGCACATCCCGACCGGCCGCCAGTTGTTCTTCCACGAACCGGCGGGGCGTGCCGTAGTAGTTTCCGTTGTACTCCGCATGCTCGAGAAATTCATCCGCCGCCAAACGCTGCTCAAATTCTTCGCGCGTCAGGAAAAAATAATCGCGACCGTGTTGCTCACCCACGCGCGGTGTGCGCGTGGTGCACGACACCGAGTACATCAACCGGGGCGACCAGTTTAGCAAGCGCTGGCAGAGCGAACTTTTCCCCGCGCCCGATGGCGCGCTGATTACCACAATCATCCCGGTCGTGGTGCGTGTGGGATCGCTCATTCGATGTTTTGCACCTGCTCGCGGATTTTCTCCAACTCCGC
>JANWVU010000004.1:17208-40591 GCA_025056465.1 Verrucomicrobiia bacterium
TGCATCACATCCTTGTCGCCGCGGCCGCTCATGTTCACGATGATGAGCGCATTTTTTCCTAACCGCCTCGCATTCTTCATCACCCACGCCACGGCATGGGCCGACTCCAACGCCGGCAGGATACCTTCCACCCGCGCGCAATATTGAAAAGCCGCCAACGCTTCCTCATCCGTCGCGTAATCATATTGCACCCGACCCTGGTCTCGCAGCCAGCTATGTTCAGGCCCCACCGCCGCGTAATCCAACCCCGCGCTCACCGAATGCGTCAGCTCGATTTGTCCGTGTTCGTCCTGCAACACGTACGTGCGCGTGCCCTGCAAAACCCCAAGCCCACCGCCTTTCTGGAAGCGGGCCGCATGCTCACCGGGCCGAATTCCGCGACCGCCACCTTCCACCCCCACCATCCGCACCGAGCGGTCTCCCAAAAACGCATAAAACAACCCCAGCGAGTTCGACCCTCCTCCCACGCACGCCACCAACCAATCCGGTAACCGACCCTCCCGGCGCAAAATCTGGCGACGCGCCTCGTGTCCAATCACGCTCTGAAAATCCCGCACCATCATCGGATACGGGTGCGCTCCCAACACGCTGCCGAGCACATAATGCGTCGTGCGTACATTGGTCACCCAATCCCGCATCGCCTCACTGATCGCCTCTTTCAACGTTTGCTGACCGGCGGTGACCTCCCGCACTTCTGCACCCATCAGCCGCATGCGAAACACATTCAGCGCCTGCCGACGCATGTCCACCGCACCCATGTACACCACGCATTCCATCCCGAACCGTGCTGCCACCGCCGCCGTCGCCACCCCGTGTTGACCCGCACCGGTTTCGGCAATCACGCGCTTTTTCCCCATGCGCTTTGCCAAAAGAATTTGCCCGACCGTGTTGTTGATCTTGTGCGCGCCGGTATGAAGCAGGTCCTCCCGCTTGAAGTAAATCCGTGCGCCCAATTCCTCGCTCAACCGCTCCGCGAAATACAACGGCGTAGGCCGCCCAGCAAAATCTCGTAAATGCGCCGTCAATTCCCGTTGAAACGCCGCATCTCGTTTCGCCTCCGCATACGCCTCCGCCAACTCATGCAGCGGCGCCATCAACGTTTCCGGCACAAACATCCCACCGTACGGCCCAAAATGACCGCTTGCATCCGGCCCAATCGGGAACTTGTCGTCTCGCAGACTCATCGTCACACCCCGGTAGCATTAGCCCATTGTGCCCGCTAGGACAAAAACGAAATCACGACGACGCCCCGGCCATGAACCGCAACTCGGCGACCGCCTCGCAGTGTTGCGTCTGGGGAAACATGTCGAAGGGTGTAACGCCAACCAACCGGTAGCCCTGATCCACCAACGCCCGCGCGTCGCGGGCCAGCATCGGCGGCGCGCACGAGACGTAGAGGATCTGGCGCGGCGGAAATGCACGCAGTGCTTTCAAAACGGGTGCCGTGCAACCGGACCGTGGTGGGTCGAGGACGACACACGTGTTGTTAGGGTCGAGTTGCCGCAGCGTGTAATACAGCAGCCGTTCCGTCTCGCCCGGATAAAAGTCGCAGTGCCGGTAGCCGAAGCGCTCCGCGTTTCGTTCCGCGCACCGCAATGCCGACCGGTCGGCTTCGATCCCGTAAACGTGTTCCGCAAGGTCGGCAAGATGCAGTCCGAACAAACCAACACCGCAATACGCGTCCACCACCACCCGCGCCCCACCGGCTTGGAACCGCGCGCGAACGTGATCGAGCACGCGCTCGATCACTTCGCGATTAACCTGAAAAAACGACCCCAACGGCACAATCCAATCCCGACCGGCCACGGTCTCCGTGATCAACTGCTCCGGGTCGGCTTGGACAAATGCCCACGTTTCGCCGGCCGCATTCGCGCGAAGGGTAACGTGCACGTTATCCAACGTGAGTTGGCTGACCTCTGCGAGGCGTTGGTTGATTTCCTCGCGGGCAATGGGGCAGCGTTCGATTTGCAGAATAGAACGCCCGCGCACGGTCCAGAAACCGGGCTTGCCGGGACCGTGAACGACAAGCTTGTTGCGATAATGGTAGGGACGTGGCGATGCGACCACCGGCGCGATCGGTGGGTCGGCAAATCGGCCAATGCGACGGAATACGTCTTCCAGTTGCGCGCGCTTCATCACCAGTTGGTGGTCATAGGTGATGTGCTGGTATTGGCAACCGGCACAACGGCCGTAGTACTCGCAGCGCGGCGCAACCCGGTAGGGCGATGGCGTGATGACACGCACGAGGTCGGCCACTGCGAACCGCCGTTTCACCTCGACGATCTCGGCTTCCACACGCTCACCCGGTAGGACAAACGGCACGAAGACGACAAAGTTGTCCACCCGCCCGATGCCGTCGCCACCAAATGCGACGGTCGTAATCTCCAACTCAAGACGTTGACCGGGGTGGAGGCCGGGATTCATGCGAGCCGCGCAGAATAGCAAGGCCCGTCCGCAGTGACCAGACCCACGCGATAAGGAAAAGCACCGCACCAATCACCCCGGCCAAAAACCGGTGGTCGAACCGTACCGGCATCTGTCCCGTGCGCCACCACTCCACGAAAAAGCCGGTGGCCCACCACAAGGTCAGGACAAATCCGGTCGTGGACAAAACCAATTGCGCCCAACCAACCCGGTAGCCCGCCGCTAATGACCCCAGCCCGGGTAGCGCGCCCAGATTGACGAGCAGATAACCCCACCGGCCAGAGCCAGTTTTAGGCGGTGGCGCTGGGGGCGGACACGTCGGCGAACAGTTGTTCGTAGGCATACATCACCGCAGCGGTGCCAATTGGTAACGTCAGCAAAATCCCCACCCCGCACAGCAACAGTCCGAGCGAAACCACCAGCGCGCTGAGCACCAACAGCCCGAACACGCGCCACCACTGCGCATGCACGCGTTGCCGGCTCAATTTCATCGCCGGCCAAAACTCCATCTGCTTGTCCATGACCAGCGGCAGCGCGAATAACCAGCACACCGTCAGATACACCACCACCGCCAGGATGTACAAACCGCCCAAAACGACCAGCACAATTGCCAGAGGCTCCGGGTTGCGATTCAAAATCCCGAGGAAAATAGCCGGGATCACAAGCAACAGCCCCGGCAGCGAGCACAACAACACCAGCAACGATGTCACGATGTGACAAAGCATGAGCTGCACAAAACCACGCTGAAACCCGGAGAATACCTCAGCCACCCCCGCGGGCCGACCGCGAATCCGTTGCAAAAACAACCAGTAAACCCCACCGGTCAACGGCCCGGTCAACACGAGTTGGGCCACACCGCCCACAAATGGAACCACACCCAGTGCGACCGTGATGAGGGAGAAAATTAGCATCCCCAGAAATAGCGTGCCGAAATTTTGCTGATACAATCGCCATGCGGCACTCACACAGGCGCCGGCACGAACCACTCCGGGAGGGGTACCGGTCGGCGCGGCTGCCGGCATCGGCGGCGCCGTGGTCGCAGCACTTGCTCCCAACCCCAACGCAGGTCGCAACTCGGGGAATGCCGACGCCGGTTGCCAATTTGCATCCGCCTCGCGCCGCACCTGGCTCTGTGAATTGACCCGGCCCTCGCGGATCCACTGCTCCAGCACGGGCAGCTCTACCGGTCCGTACTCTCGCCCATCACCACCAATGACCCGATACATGGCTGATCAACCTTCGCAATACGGGCATGCGCCTCTTTCCGTCACTGCCGCGTCCCGATGAGTTTTTGCACACCGGGAAACACCGTCAGCTCAGAACCACGGTCGTTTGTTCGTTATATAGGTGTTGACGAAGTCTTCATCGGACTTGGTCAGGTACATGATACCCTCGATTAATCCGATGATTCCCACGATACCGGCACCCACACCGCACGTCAGCGCGCCACCGACCAGGCTGACGACCAACATGATGACGCCTTCCTTGGTGTAACCGAGGACGAATTTGTGGATGCCCAGTGCCCCCAACAAAATGCCCAAAATCCCAGCCAACAACTTCTTCTCTGCTCCGGCAGGTTTGCTCTCGCTCATGACCCATGCCTCCTGTGATTAGTTGGTGTAAACAAGCTGTGCGAACCATATGAGGGTTGCGTTGCGCCACACGAGAAAGCCGACCGCACTGCCAACGCCGCAAGCGATCAACCAGCGGCGCGTGCGGTTCGATGTCACCCATACGGCCGCGGCCCACGGAACGGCCAGCCATACCAACGGGTTCAACCGCCATGCCGCCGCCCAATCACCGTGCAGCGCGGAATGGAACGCGCGACTCATCCCGCACCCGATGCATTGCCACCCGGTCGCCTCGTAAAACCAACAGCGCGGCCACCACGGTGTCGTGCTTGGTTCAAACCAATACAACAACGCGCCGAGTGCCACCGCCAGACACAGCAACCCCGCGCCGCACCAATGCGGAAAGCCTCCGCTCGATGCACGACCGCCCCACGCCAATCTCACGCGATTCTCCACAGCCTCGCGCGCATGCTACGGGGCTGCCTCTCGCAACGCGAGCACGAATTTGTCCAATCCCTCACCCGTCTGAGCCGAGATGGCGAGGAGCGGACCCCGGTAATGTCGCCGAAACGTGACCAGATTTTTTTTCGCGGCCGGTAGGTCCATTTTGTTCGCCACCACGAGCCGTGGTTTTTTGACCAGCGACGGATCGTACAGCTCCAGCTCCTTCAACAATTGCCGGTAGTCCTCCCACGGTTTGCGACCGTCCACTCCCGCCATGTCAATCAGCAACACCAGCAACTGACACCGCTCGATGTGTTGCAAGAAGTCATGGCCCAACCCCCGACCGGCATGGGCACCCTCGATCAATCCCGGTATGTCCGCGATCCGAATGCGCGTGTAGTCCTCGTACACCAACACACCCACGTTGGGCGTGAGTGTCGTGAACGGATACGGCGCGATTTTCGGATGAGCATCGGTGATTTTGGAAATCAACGTCGACTTACCGGCATTGGGAAATCCGACCAGGCCCACGTCGGCGATCGTCTTGAGCACCAGCTCCGCCACCAACTGTTCGCCCGGCTGCCCATACTCGAACTCTCGCGGGGCGCGATGGGTTGAGCTTTTGAACGCCTCGTTTCCCCGCCCACCGCGACCCCCGTGGGCCAGCACAAACCGCTGTCCATCCTCCACCAAATCACACAACAACTCGCGCTCCTCATCGGTAGGCTCGGTTACCGGCTCGGTCAGGCCGGTGGAGGGCAAACCCCGCCGGCTCTTTGTTCCGTACGGCACACCGACTTGCGCTTTGGCATCGAACTGTGCCGTGGCGGCTGCCGGGTGATACCGGCTCGGTGTCGGCGCACGCACCACCGGGCCGATCCGGTAGACCTCCGTCCCAATCGGCACCTTCAACACCACCGGCGGCGCGCTGCGTCCTGTGCGACCTTTGCTGCGACCGTGCTCACCGCGTTTGGCCACGATGTGCGGCTGAAAATACAAATCGGTCAAGTCCTGCACGTCCTTGCTGGCCACCAACACCACATCGCCACCGTCGCCCCCATCACCGCCGTCGGGACCGCCATACTCAACGTATTTCTCGCGTCGAAACGACACGGCGCCGTTGCCGCCGTCGCCGGCTTTGACGCGAATTTTGACACGATCCACAAACATCGCGCGCACGTTACCAGAGCTGACCGGCTTGCAGAAGGGGGAACCGCACCGACTCCGGTCGCCTCTCGATGTCGGGTCCAGCGTGCGAACCGGTACGATGGAGTTTCTCCCTCCGGGCCCAATGTGCTACAGTGCGAAGGGTCATGGATCGCACGCTCGGAATCGAGACGGAATACGGCATCACGGTGGACGGGGTCGAATCAGTGGATGTGGTGGCGGAATCCATCGCCTTGGTGCGCAGCTACACAGAGGTGGTGCCGCCCGTCAAAGACACCGAGCAGAAATGGGATTATTCGCTGGAGGACCCGCATCTCGATGTGCGCGGATTTCGAGTCGAGGAGTTGCTCCAGGATTTCGATGAAGCAAAGTACTTCGCGCAGGACCAGAATCGCAAACTAAGTTTTCAGGAAATCAAAAGCGATCTGGTGCTGTCGAACGGGGCGCGGTTTTACAACGATCACGCGCATCCCGAGTATTCCACGCCGGAGTGTCGGAGCCTGCGTGACATCATTGCGCAGGACAAGGCGGGCGAGCGTATCATCGAGGAGTGCGTGCGGCGACGCAATCGCCAACTGACTCGCGGTGTGGTGAAAGTCTTCAAGAACAACACGGATTTCGTGGGGCACAGCTACGGCACGCACGACAATTATCTGATGGATCGTCGGGTGCCGTTCGAGCGGGTGGTGCGTGGGCTGACGCCGTTTCTGGTGACTCGGCAGATCGTGGCCGGTGCCGGGAAGATGGGCATCGAAGGCGAAGAGCGTGTCGTGCCGGGGCACTACCAGATCAGTCAGCGCGCGGATTTTTTTAGTGTGCTGGTCTCGATTGATACGATGAACCGCCGCCCCATCATCAACACGCGGGATGAACCGCACGCCAACACGGAAAAGTACCGGCGCATGCACGTCATTGTTGGCGATGCCAATCTGAGCGAGGTGGCGGGCGCGTTGAAGCTGGGAACAACATCGCTGGTGTTGGATTTGTTGGAGCAGGACGCGTGTCCGCTGCATTTGGAATTGGCGGATGCGGTGGCGGCGTTGAAACAGTTGTCGCGGGACCCGCACCTGAAGATCCCGTTGCGATTGGCGGACGGTCGCACGATTTCGCCCGTGGACGTGCAGCGGGAATACCTCGCGGTGGCCGAGAAACGATTACGCGGTCGTGATGCGGAAACGGATTGGGTGCTGGGGACCTGGCGACAAGTGTTGGATGATCTGGAGCGCGATGTGTGGTTGTGTGCCGACCGGCTGGATTGGGTGGCGAAATGGTGGTTGCTCACCACGTTTGTGGAAACCGAAGGGGTGAGCTGGGATGATCCGTGGCTGCAATCAATCGATTTGGAATATCACAACGTGCGACGCGACGAAGGATTGCATGCGGAGTTGGTGCGACAGGGACGCATGCAGCGGTTTGTGACCGACGAGGAAATCCGGCAGGCGATTCGGCAACCGCCGTCGAACACACGCGCGTATTTTCGGGGACGGTGCGTGGAGAAGTTCGCCAAGGAGATGACCAGCGTGCAATGGGATGAGCTGGCGTTTGCGGATGGCAACGGCGAGGCGGTGGTGCGGTTATTGAATGTTTTTGACGATGAAACGGTGCAATTTTACAATGCGGCCGTTGACAAGGCCGGGGATGTGGCCACATTACTGCGGAGCCTGCATCATGAGCGGAGGTAACAGACATGCCTGAGCGAACGACACGCCCCACAGACCCCGCACCTTGGGAACGCAAAGCCGCCGAGGGCGACGGTCCCCGCCGACCCGATGTGCAGGCGCCCGACACGCAGGAGCTGCTGAAGAAAATGCGTCGCGTAGATCCCAACCAGGCGCGACGCTATCGGCAACGGACCGGTCAGTGAGCGATTTCCCGCTGATGCGTGGCTGGCCGACACCTGGTGCGGCCGGTGACTTTCTCGCCGTCCTCAAAGCGCACGGGTATGAGCTGGCGCCGCGGTTTGCCGCGCTGAGCGCGCATGCACCACCGGTTACGGAAGCGACGACCGTGTTGGCGTTGAAGTTTCGCGACGGGGTGTTGGTGGCGGGCGACCGTCGGGCGACGGCGGGACACATGGTGATGTACGAGCGCGCCGAAAAATTGATCAACGTGGACACACATTCGATTTTGGCGGTGGCGGGGGTACCGGCGGTGGCGTTTGAAATGGCGCGCGTGTTGGAGCACAGCTTGCAGTACTACCGGCGCAGCCAACTGCAGGAGATGAGCACCGCCGGCAAGGTGCGCTCGTTGTCGAAGCTGCTGAAAGAAAACCTGCCGCTGACGTTGCAGGGCGTGGGCACGGTTGTTCCCATTTTTGCGACCTACGACGAAGAGGGTGGCAAAGTGTTTTTCTACGATGCGCTTGGCGCACAGTTTGAAAGCGGAGATTTCGCGGCCAGTGGATCGGGGTCGCTGGCTGTGCGCAGCGTGTTGCATTACGTGAATCAGTGGGGCAACAAACCGCTGGCGCGGCATGCGGAAGACGAGGCGACCGTGGTGGCCTTGCGGGCGTTGGATACGGCAGCCGCCAGCGACACGGCCACCGGTGGGCACAACCCGCGCGCGAATGTGTTCCCGACCGTGCGTGTAATCACGCGGGAGGGCATTCACGAGGTGAGCGACACCGAGTTGGCCAAGTTGTACCGCAGCGAGGTGTGAGCACGAGGCCGGTACGATGATCGAGGAACCCTATCGTTGGGTCGAGGCGATTGCGAATCGGCGCGAGTATATCGAGGATCAACTCGCGCGCGGCAGTCCGATTCTGCTGATGCGCTACGCCGACGGGTTGTTGTTGCTGACGGTGAGCCGTGAGACGCAAAAGATTTTTGAAGTGTATGATCGCATTGGGTTGGCGGCGCTGGGGCACCCGGCGGACATCGAGCGAATGCGGTTGGCGGCGATTGACTTGGCGCACGTGGAGGGGTTCAACCGCGCGGTGGCGGATGTGTCGTTGCGACGGTTGGTCAACTTCGGACTCAGCCCCGCGCTGAAGACGGCGTTTGAACAGATTTACCAGCCGCCGTTCATTGTGAAATTGTTGCTGGCGGAGTTGGGCGATTCGCCGGCGCAGGATTGGGTCGTGAAGCTGGATTATGACGGATCGTTTGGACGCGGCGGCGAGGATGGTCGGGAGACGTTCCATGTGTTGGCCGGTACGGCCGCGGCAGAACAACACATGATGCGGTTTTTGATGGAGCACGACGACCGACCGGACCGCGAGTTGGAAGACGCCGTGCGGTTGGCGGCGCGCGCGTGGGCGGTAGGGATGTATTTTGCGGAGCAAGGCCGGGAGCGTGCGGGCGAGGAGGAGGCGCAGTTACCGGCCGGGTTTGATGCGGCGCGAAGTCTGCGCGAGCATTTGCGGTTGCGGCATGTGGAAGCGGCGGTGCTGGATCGCACCACCCGGTCGGCCAACCGGTATCGCCGGCTCGACGAGCGCGAGCTGCGGGGGATGTTGAAAGACCTGTGAACCGCGTGGTGGGATTGGAAACGGAGTATGGGTGCCTGGTCTTGCAGGACGAGCGGCCAGGCGGCCCGGATGCGTTGCCGGTGCGCGTCAAAAATCATCTGTTTCAGAATGCCCGGTATGGATTGATTGACCTGCATTACCGCGATTACGAAGAGCCACCGGGTAACGGCGGGTTTTTGCTGAACGGTGGGCGGTTGTATCTCGACATGGGTCACTTGGAGTTTGCCACGCCCGAATGTCTCACGGTGCGAGATGTCGTGAGTTATGAACGCGCGGGCGATTGGTTGTTGCAACGGGCGTTGGAGGAGATGGGACTCGCTGAAAAGGTGGCGTTTATCAAAAACAACGTGGACCACGTCACGGGAGCGACGTTTGGGTGCCACGAGAATTATTTGATGAAACGCACGGCGCCGTTCACGCCGCAGGTGCTGGCGGCGTTGTTGTCGTTCCTGGCGACGCGGCAGATTTACACCGGAGCCGGTCGGGTGGGACAAGCCAATCCGTTGGCATTTGAGTTTGAGGGTCATCGCGCGGAGAAACGGGTGCCGTTTCAGATTTCGCAGCGGGCGGATCACATCGTGAACGACATTTATCAATGGGTGCAATTCAATCGCGCGATCATCAACGCACGCGATGAGCCATTGGCGGATTACCGGAAATACCGGCGGCTGCACCTGTTGATCGGCGACTCCAACATGAACAGTCACACCACCGCATTGAAAGTGGGCACCACCGCGATGGTGTTGGATTTGCTGGAGGAGAACATCGTACCCAAACGGGTGGCGTTGATGGACCCGGTACAAGCGACGCGCGATATCTCGCGCGATCTCAGCGGCCGGTGGTTGGTGCGGCTCGACAATGGTCAGGTGCGCTCGGCGCTGGAGATTCAACACGCGTTTTTGTCGCTGGCGCAGCATTATCTTGCCGGGGCGGATCCCGAATATGACTGGTTGTTGGGCGAGTGGGAGGCCGTGTTGACCGGTCTGGAAGAGGATCCGATGTCGCAAGTCGCCAAGGTGGACTGGGTGGCCAAGAAATGGATGTTGGAAATGTTCATGGAGTCGGAGGGTATCGGCTGGGACGATCCGTGGCTTCAGTCGCTCGATCTCGAGTATCACAATCTCAACCGTCGTACCGGCTTGTACCACGCCTTGGAGGAGCAAGGCCGTGTGCAGCCGTTGGTGAGTTGGGATCGCGTGGCGTTTTGCGCCACGACCCCACCGGCCAACACCCGCGCGCAAGCCCGCGGGTTGGCCGTGCGGCAATTGATGGGACGGGGCCGCCAGTACATCATCAATTGGGACTCGCTGCGCCTCGAGGACCGCGAACCGTTACTGATGACAAACCCGTTCCACACCTATCACGCCGAATTGTCGCAACTGCTGGCCTCATCGCCCGATTCTTCCGGCGAAACCCGTTGACGCGAGGGTAACTGCATGTTATCAGCGAGCCAGGATGTGCAAGGAGGAATCTCGTTGGACATGAAAAAACTCGCCGTGCCAGTTTTGGCCTTTTTCATTCTCGTTGGCTTGAGCGGGTGTGCCACCCCCTCGCGCACCGAATCCGGTAGCGCCACGACCAGTGGGGAAGCTGGCACTGCGCTTGCGCAGCTCGACGTGGTTGAGCAGCCCGAACTGGAACCAGAGTGGGCGGATTGGGTCAAACAGTATTACCCAAACTGGCGCAAACATTATTGGGTGGATCGTGGTCAGTGGGGCAACCGCGGTTATCTCGTGGGGGGACGACCGCGCACCGACACGCCTCCCGTGGCCGAGACGACCATCACGCCGCTACCGGCTGCGGGTGAGTTGCCGGCACCGGCGATCGTGGAGACGCCGCCGCCCACCGTGACACCGCCACCCGACCGGCCCACGACCTATGTGGTGAAAAAGGGCGACTCGTTATGGCGGATTGCGGGCAAGATCTACAAAAATCCGCTCAAATGGCCCCGCATCTATCGCGCCAATCAGGACAAAATCAAAAATCCCCACCGAATCTATCCGGGGCAGGTGCTGACGATTCCGTGGGATTGAGCCGGTGCCGTATGCGGGCTACAGTGGGGTGGTGTCGTAATCGGCATGGCGACTGAAACGTTGCACTTCGATAACGCGCGTCAGGCGCAAGCTCTGTACGCGAACGAACCGAAAAACCTGCGGCTCCTCGAAGACCTTCTGGGATTAAAAGTCACCGCGCGGGACGGTTGGATCAGTCTGGAGGGTGACCCCGACAACATCGCAAAAGCGAAAGTGATGTTTGAACAATTATTGGTCGCCACGAGCCGCGGTGCGCATTTGCGGCGACAAGATTTCTCGCAAGCGGTAGCCGCCGCCGCGCGCGGTGAGCCGTTGCGGTTTCAAGAGCTGGCGGAAGAACGCATTGACGTTTCCTCGCGTAAGCGCGCCATCGTGCCAAAGACGATGGGTCAGAAACGATATCTGCAGGCAATCCGCCAACACGACATCGTCATCGGCATTGGCCCGGCGGGCACCGGCAAGACATACCTCGCCATGGCGGCGGCCGTGCATGCGTTGCGCACAGAGCGCGTCGCCCGCATCATCTTGTGCCGACCGGCCGTCGAAGCCGGTGAGGCGCTCGGTTATCTGCCCGGTACCCTTGAAGAAAAAATTTCGCCCTACCTCCGCCCGCTGTACGACGCGCTCTACGACATGATGGAGCCCGACGAAATCCAGCGCAACATGGAACGCGGCATCATCGAAATTGCACCGTTGGCGTACATGCGCGGTCGTACGCTCAACCATGCATTTGTCATTCTCGACGAAGCGCAGAATGCCACCAGTGAACAAATGTTGATGTTTCTGACACGGATGGGCTTCGACTCCAAGGTCGTCATCACCGGCGACGTTACGCAAGTGGACCTGCCCAACCACAAGGTTTCCGGCTTGGTCGAAATTCAAACCGTGCTCAAAGACATACCCGGGTTGGCATTCATATACTTTGATCAAACTGACGTCGTGCGGCACGAGTTGGTGCAAAAAATCATCGCGGCCTATGCGCGGTTCAAAGAAGAACGGGAGCGACGTCGCCAAGCCGCGGCCAACGGTGCCGGGTCTGCGCCACCTGCACCGGTGACATGATTGTGGCGGTACGCAACCGCCAGCGTCGTCACCCGGTATCGGTGACCGCGATTCGTCGTTTAGCCATTCGCGTCTCAGACCGCCTAAAACTTCCGCACGAAGAACTCAGCATCGTCTTGGTCTCCGACGCTGTCATGGCCTGCCTCAATGCGCGCTATCACAACATGGCTGGCCCGACCGACATCCTGACTTTTGATTACGGCACCTTGGCAGAGCTGCTCATCTCTGTAGACCGCGCGGTGGCGCAGGCGCGACGGTTCCGTAGCACTCGGCATGCGGAGTTGGCTCGCTACGTTGTGCATGGGCTGTTGCATCTTGCCGGCTGGAGTGACGCCACGAGCGCTGAGCGCCGGCGAATGCGTGCCGCGGAACGACGTTTCCTGCGCGATGCACATATCAGCGTTTTCCGCACCGCTCTCCGACGGAACAGCGGAAATACCAAACATGATTGAAAAACCCGTTTCGCACGGCTAGCATGCCAACGGTATGAGGTTGCAGACGTTGGCAGGGCCGGTCGCGACGCCGTCCTTCGAGCTGAACGGTCAATTCATCACAATTGGCCGTGCACAGGCCAATGCGTTGCACCTGAACCACCGCAGCGTTTCGAAGTACCATGCGCTCATCGTGGTTGAGGATGGGAAAGCACAACTGTTCGACTTGCATTCTACCAACGGCACCTATGTCAACGGACAACGCGTGGCCTCGTGTCCATTGAACGCCAACGACGAGTTGTTCATCGGAGAGTTTCACTTCCGCTACGAAGCGGCGGAGGCACCGGCCGCGCAACCGGTGGCCACCGCTGCGCCGCCTGCTCAACCGATCCCCGCACCGACACCACCCACGGCATCGCCTGCTCCGGTTGTGGCGCCAATTCCAACCGCGGTTCCGATTGCGCCTGCGGTGGCCCAAAAACTAGCGGTGTCCGGCCCGCGGAGCACGACCGGCTCGATTCCCGCCCAAACTCTCGCGGCCAAACCACCGCCCGGGCGCAGCTTCATCCGCATTCCGGAGCAAACGCCGTCCGAAGAAAAACCCGGTCTGATTAAAAAACTCATCGCGCGGCATACCGGCAAGGTCGCGGGGCCAACCTCAACGTCCACACCGGCCGCCGCGCCCATTACCGCTCAACCGAGCGTCGGAACATCTGTACCGGCATCTTCGCCCTCACCAACGCCGGCTCAGGCGCAACCGTTTGTTGAGTCACCGGCAACGGCACCGGCCCCCGAACCGGTCGAGCCGTCTGCGCCCGCGCCCTCGGAACCCAGCGCCGAGAGGCCCATGGTTGCCGCGCCTACTCCGAAAAAGGAAGGCTTGCTGGTAAAGAAACCAACTGCAACCGGCGAGCGTGTCCTCGTGAAACCAGGGAGCGGCGGTGGCGACCGCGTGTTGAAAAAACCCGGTGGTCCCAAGACTTAATTGCGGGACGTGGGGTGCCGCGTGTTGGTAATTACCTCGGTACCAGCGCGGCGGTGAATCACCACCGGTGCGACCTGAAGGCTGGAAACCGAGCCGGAGATGCGCTCGTTTCACCTAGTTGACCGCTCGTGCTGTGACAAGACGTCGGAAAAAATCAGCGGGAATCTTTTGCTTTAACGACAGCGTTGCGGACCGCGGTCTCGTAGTCGGGTCCGGCTAAGGGAACTTGATTGCCTCGTCGGTCATACACCTCGATGCGAGGGATCGCCTTGATCTCATACTGCTTGGCCACGGGTGAACCCCAGCGGTCAATGTCCACCTTGCGCAAGTACACCTCCGGGTCGTTTTTGGCGAGGTTTTCGAGGAACGGCATGATTTCGCGGCATGGCCCACACCAGTCGGCATAAAAATCCACGATGGTCACCTTGCCGGCAACGAGGTGGCTGCGGATGTCGACACGTTGACCGCTGTTGTTGATTTTTTTGACCTTGCGGCTGGGATCCCCACCGGCCAAATCGCCTCCCCCGGATTCCCCGGCGTCACCCCACGACATTGCCTTGATCAGCACCGTCGCGATGCTGAGAGGAGCGCCTTTGGCGGGTTGCACGTGAAACGCGCCATTCTCGTAGCGACGAAGCTCACCTTCCACTTTCCCCTGGTTGCGGGTATCCAACTGCACAGTTCGCGGCTTGAAAGCGATGCGCAAAACGTGAGCCTGAGGCAACCGTTGTACGGTACCGTCCTTGGTGCGCACCTCGAAGACCATGTTGGCGTAATTGAGAACTTCACCTTGTAGGTCTTTGCCATCGCGCAGTTGGATGGTGTCCTCCGCCCAGGTCGCGCCCACGAGGATCACCCACATCAAAACTACTGTCATCCGCCGCATGTGGCCGTCCGTTACACAACGCATATCGTGATGCCGAGGTCATGGCAAGTCGCCCATCGGAAGCGTCAAGCGATATCTCAGCATCCCTCGAGGCTAATCACGCTTTGTCTTCGGTCAATCGAGGGACCCGGCAGGCAAGGTGTTCGCACCTCGGAGTTGAAGGAAATAGAAGCCGGTGATGACGATCCCGTGTGTGATGGCACCGCGTCGGATCAGCTCCGGCACGTCTGCAAGCGGCGTTGGCACAACGCGGATATCTTCCGCATGGTCTTGCGATGGACTGCCAACAAGCCGGCAGCCACGTGCCAACACGTAGTGCTGCCGGTTGCTCTGAATTGCCGGATTCGGATGGACGGTGCCCAGCAAGGTCAATTCACGCGGTTCGTAACCGGTCTCCTCGCGCAACTCGCGCCGCGCACACGTCAGCGGGTCCTCCCCCCCGTCCATCAACCCGCCGGGCGTTTCCAGATGCACGGACCGTGTGCCGTGTCGCCATTGTTGGATCAAGACAACCTGCTGGTCATCGGTTAGCGGGATGACGTTGACCCAATCCGGTTGCTCCAACACATACATCTCATGCACGCCTTGTGTGCGCGGGTTGACGACGATGTCTTTGCGGACGCGAAACACCCGACAGTCGAGCATGAATTGCGAGCCGCGATGCGGCCATGGAGCGGGCGCGTTGGGGTTCACGAGGAGGACGGCGGGTCGATCCATTTGCCGTGCTGACGAATCAACGCGATCAATTCATCCACGGCCTGATCTTCGGGAATGTGTTGTTTGACTTGTTGTTTACCGACCCAAAGCGATACGCGCCCCGGTGCCGTGCCCACATAACCAAAATCGGCATCGGCCATCTCACCGGGGCCGTTCACGATACAGCCCATGACGGCAATTTTGACGCCTTTCAGGTGTGAGGTGCGGGCTTTGATGCGGGCGGTCACGGTTTGGAGATCGAACAACGTGCGGCCGCAACTTGGACAGGCCACATAATCGGTTTTAAACGACCGGCAGCCCGCCGCTTGCAGGATGTTGTAGGCCAATTTTACATTTGCGAGCGGCTCATCCAACGCGGTGACCTCCACCAAATCGCCGATGCCGTCGCACAGCAAAGAGCCAACGATCGTGCTGGAACGCAACACCGGGCCCGCCTGCTCGGGAACCGGTTCGGAGGATTCGAGGCGGTCGCGTAGCAACATCGGATGACGGTCGGCATGGGCAGCCAAAACGCGATGTGCGGCGATGACATCCAAACCCTCGGCACGCCGCACCGCCAAAATGACCGGGGTGTAAGGGTACCGGCTCAACAATCGTTGAAGTTGCCGGCAGGTCTCGACGAGGTGCTGCGGTGATTGGGCGCAAAGATCGATTTGAACACAGCGGTTTTCCGCCGCGGACAGCACTCTTGAAAGATCTTCTGAGCCGCTGAACGGAATGTTTACCTTATCCGCCACATCCCATACGGAGAGCGTGGCATCGGCCGAATCGAGCGTGACAGCGATTGGCGTGTAAATGTGAGCGGCACGCAGTTGCGGTTTCAACTGCGCCAGGCGGTCGAGGTCGGCAGGGGATTGGACGCGGAACTGCAAAATCTCAGCGAATGTGTCCTTCTCATTGGTGGTGACGCGCTGGATGTCACCGACCGTCGCGGTGAGCGGCAAAGGCAGTTCGACACGCGGTGGATGGTCGCGTCCGAGCCGTAGTCCGCCGATGACGGTCTCATGGGTCGGGCGCCGGTTGTACTGAAATGGATCACGCAACTCGATGACCTCGATGCGAGGGGGTTCAGGACGTTGGCCGCGCCGTTGTTGCTCCCAGAGCGCGTTGTATTTGCGCACCAACTCCCAACAAACTGGTATCTCATTGACGCTGTCCTCGGTGAGCGAAACGCGAACGGTGTCGCCCAAACCATCTTCCAGCAGCGCACCGATTCCCACGGCGCTTTTGATGCGGCCGTCTTCACCCTCACCGGCCTCGGTGACTCCCAAGTGCAAGGGGTAGTTCCAGTCGGGACCCTCCTCCTCCAAACGTGCTACCAGCAACCGGTAGGCTTCAATCATCACCTTTGGGTTGCTGGCTTTCATCGAGAGCACAATGTCGTGGTAGTTGTGACGGCGGCAGATCCGCACAAATTCCAAGGCGCTTTCCACCATGCCAAGCGGCGTGTCGCCATACCGGTTCATGATGCGATCCGATAGCGACCCGTGGTTGGTGCCGATGCGCAGCGCGCGGCCGAGTTGTTTGAGCTTAAGTACCAGCGGCGTGAACGCTTTATCGAGCCGCTCCAATTCCTGTTCATACTCGGCATCGGTGTATTCGCGGACGACAAATTTTTTCCGGTCAGCATAGTTGCCGGGATTGATTCGCACTTTTTCGCACCACTCGGCCGCCTCGAGTGCGGCGGCCGGCACGAAATGCACGTCGGCAACGATCGGCGTGTTGAAGCCCCGGCGACGAAGCTCGCCGACGATGTTTTTGAGATTGCGGGCGTCTTCGACCGACGGCGTGGTGATGCGCAAAATCTCGCAGCCGGCTTCGATGATCGGGATTGCTTCGCGGACGCACGCCTCCGTGTTCATGGTGTCAGAAATCAGCATCGTTTGCACACGGATGGGGTTGTCGCCACCAATCCCGATGTGACCGACGCGCACCTCACGGGTGCGTCGGCGTTGCCAGAAAAACGGGTTGGGACAGTATCGGGTAGGGATCATGGTTCGACGGGTTCGGGAACGGGCACCGGTTGGTTGGTTTGGGACGATTCCGGTGGGGCGCGAAACCGGAAGCGGAAGAATCGTTTGAAATCGAACACCGTGATGTACAGCATCAAACTGATCAGCGCGATCGCCATCACCGTGGAAACCGCATGCACGAGCCGCGCCGGTAGGGGGCGTCGGAAAAGCCGTTCATAAAGCGCGAACATAATATGCCCACCGTCGAGAACTGGTATGGGAAACAGATTCAGGATAGCCAGGTTGATGTTGAGCAACACGGCGAACCACATGCCCCGCATCAAGCCGCCGTTTTTGATTTCGTGCCACCACCCCCCCACGATGCCCACCGGCCCACTGAGGCTGCGCGCGCCCACACCGGTTTCGCGGCTGTGAAATAACGCGTAGAATGTGTCCGCCATCAAGCGGAACACGTCGGCAAATTGTTGCCACGGAGTGGGACCGGGGCGGACTAGTTCGTATTCTACCTCATCGTCGAGCATCACACCGATGCGGCCGACTTTTTCCTGTTCATTGTAGGCCGGTATGGCGGTAAGCGTGAGGATTTGTTTGTCGCGCAAGATACGGATCGCTGTGGGCTGGCCGGTGCGGGTGCCAATGAGTTCCCGCAACTCATGCGCGCTGCCCACCGGCACGCCGTCCACGGAGAGAAACTTGTCGCCCGGTCGGATGCCCGCTTGCTCCGCCGGTGAGCCGGGATTGACGTCGCGCGCGAACGGACGCCCGCTGGGATACAGGCGAATCATTTTGATGCCGAGAATCGGGTTCATATGAGTCGGCACCAGATACTCCTGCCGGCTTCCTTTGCGATCGATGACCAACCGCACATCGGGTTCGCGGCTGATGGCCACCACGCGCGTGATGTCCATCCAGTTTTTAATCGGACGATCGTTGACACGGATGATGCGGTCGCCCGGCGTGATGCCCAGTTGTTCCTCGACGCTACCGGGCTCGAGCCACCCAACAATCGGAGGATTGATTGGTTGCGGCAACCCAACGATCCAGATGATCACCGCCAAACCAAATGCCAAAACCAGATTCATCACCGGTCCAGCAAACGCGACGATGATTTTGGTGGTCGGTGGCACGGGAGGAAGCCGTTCGGCGTCGCTTTGGGTTTTGCCCTCGATCACTTCCATGGGCGACATTTGCGGCAGGGCCACGTATCCGCCAAACGGGATCCACGAGATGCGATATTCCACGCCACCCCTAACCCAACCGAAAATCCGCGGCCCAAACCCGATCGAAAACCGTTCGATTTTCATCCTGCCCCACCGGGCGGCGAGAAAGTGCCCTAGCTCGTGGACGAAGATGGTCAGCCCGAAGAAAAATACCACGAGCAGCGCCGGATAAAATTTGGTGCTGATAAATTCAAGAATCGTTTCCGCTGACACGCTGGAGTTCCCTTTGATTCGCCGGTTGCGTCCGACGGAGTTGAATCAAATGACATGAACCGCCATTTTCGCCGCTTCGGTGCGCGCCCACGAATCGGCGGCCAGTATAGCATCGAGAGGGGCGTGTGCAACCACATGGTGCCGTTGCATCACCCGCTCAACGACCTCAAAGATGTCCGCAAACCCAATCTCTCCCTCAACAAATCGCGCGACGGCAACTTCGTTAGCGGCATTGAACACTGCCGGCATCGTCCCGCCCGTCCGCCCAGCCTCGCGCGCTAATCGCAGCGAGGGGAACTTGACCGAGTCCGGCTCCTCGAATGTCAACGTACCGATGCGTGCGAGGTCCGTGGGCGGCATGGAGTTGGGCACCCGGTGCGGCCATGTCAACGCGTACTGAATGGGGTAGCGCATGTCGGGGATGCTCAGTTGGGCGAGAATCGAACCATCGAGAAATTCGACCATGGAGTGAATCACACTTTGCGGATGAATGACCACGTCCACACGATCGATCTCAATGTCGAACAACCAGCGCGCTTCGATCATCTCCAGTCCCTTGTTGAACAACGTGGCCGAATCAATGGTGATTTTGGGGCCCATGTTCCAAGAGGGATGTTTCAACGCCTGCGCGACGGTGATGTGGGCGAACTGTTCACGCGGGGTCTGCCGAAACGGCCCGCCGGAGGCGGTGAGAATCAGGCGTCGCACTTGTGAAACGGCTCGACCCTCGAGACACTGAAAAATAGCCGAGTGTTCACTATCGACCGGTAGGACGTTGACCCGATGACGCCGCGCCTCTTCCATGACCAACTCACCGGCCATCACGAGGATTTCTTTCGACGCGATGGCGAGATCCTTACCGGCTCGCACCGCCGCCAACGCCGGCTCCAGGCCTGCCGTGCCCACGATCGCCACCAGAACCATGTCGGCTTCCGGCATCGTGGCCAGCTCAACCAAACCCCGTTCGCCCTCGCCCACCGGTCGACCGATCCGTGCCGCAAGCTCGCGTGCTTTTTGTGGATTGGCCATGGCCACGCGCAACGGCTGAAACCGCCGAACCGCCTGCTCCATGCCTTCGACACTTTCGCGCGAAGCCATCCCCACGATGCGCACCAGCTCCGGCAGGTCCTCGGCCACTTTCATCGTGGATTGTCCGATGGAGCCGGTCGTGCCCAACAACACGATGTTGCGTCGCCTGATGCCGACCACGCCGGCAGGATAGAGAGGGGGCGCAACAGCGACAAGGTTTTTGCTCAGCGCAACGCTGCGTGAATCGCGGCAGCCAGCTTCGGCCCGATACCAGGCACATCGGCCAACTCCTCGACCGATGCCTCGCGGATGCGCGCCACGGACCCGAATTGTTGCAGCAGGGCGAGTTTTTTCTTCTCGCCCAAGCCCGGCACTTCGTCGAGCACACTTTCGCGGATGCGGCGTTGGCGCAACTGCTGGTGATAGGCATTGGCGAACCGGTGGGCCTCATCGCGCAACCGCTGAATCAAATGCAAGGCCGGTGAGTCACGCGGCAGATGCAACGGATCTGGTTGGTCGGCCAGATAAATTTCCTCAAATTGTTTCGCCAAGCCGATGACCGGCAGGTGCAACCCCAACGCACCCAGCGCCGCGCGCGCGGCATTCAGCTGGCCAATCCCGCCGTCCACCAACACGAGATCCGGTAGCGTGCCGTTTTCCTCCAACACGCGAGCATACCGGCGGCGCACCACCTCCGTCATCGAGGCGAAATCATCCGGCCCCGTCACGGTTTGAATGCGGTAATGCCGGTAATGCTCCTTGTGGGGGCGACCATCCTGAAAACATACCGTCGACGCGACCGTCAGCGTGCCGGAGATGTTTGAGATGTCGAATCCCTCGATATGTCGCGGCAAACCCGGTAGCCCCAGCACCCGTTGCAGCTCCGCCAACTCGGTCTGCGGTTCGGCACGTTGCGGAAGCGCGCGCACAAACTTGCGGGCGCGCGCCTCGCGCGCGATTTGGCGCAGACTTTCCCAAATGTCGCGCAATTCGGCGGCTTTCTCGAATTGCTTCGCCGCCGCCGCGGCGCGCATCTGTTGTTCCAGCACCGCGATTGCCTCGCGATTGCGTCCCTCCAAAAATTCGCAGGCTTGCTCCACGCGCCGCAGGTACTCCTCACGCGGGAGGTCTTTGAGCGGTACCGGCACGAGGTAGCTGGAGTATTTCAAATCGCGCTCTCTCGGCGCGCCGGTACCCTGAATCAGCACGCCGTATTGTTTGCGAATCCACCGCAGCGCAAGCCGAACAGCACCCGCATGGACAAACGGCCCGAAATACCGGGCTCCGTCATCCTTACGCAATCGCGCAAACCGAAATCGCGGGTACGGTTCGTCCAGATCCACCTTCACCAGCAGAAACCGTTTGTCGTCCTTCAACAACGCGTTGTACCGTGGCTTGAAGTCTTTGACCAACCGGCTCTCAAGTAGCAACGCTTCCGCCTCGCTTTGCACCACGAAGGTTTCAAAGTCCTCGATTGAGTCGAGCAACGCGCGCGTTTTGGGATCGGCGCGCATCGCGCGCGAGGGTTGGAAATATTGGCTGACCCGTTTGCGCAACGATCGCGCTTTGCCGACGTAGATGACCCGCCCCAACCGATCGCGAAACAAATAGACTCCCGGTTTATGCGGCAACTCGCGCAATCGGTTTTTCAAATTGGACGTCATCGTGGGATAGCTACCCGCTGCGGAAGCATAGCAAAACTCCGCCGATTCGGTTGCCTGAGGCCGGTCCTACCGGGCATGGCTGACGGCGAGCAATTCGCCGAGCTCGCGCAGACGCAGCAAGTGAGCGAGCGCGCCAAAAACGATGACGCCCACGATGATTGGCCCGATGACCTCCCAGCCATCGAGGCTGGGAGTGAGCCGGTAGGTAAACCACACCGCCAGCGTCATCCCGATTGAGGCCAACGCAATTCGCCCTGAGGCGGCGAGGAGTTGTCGGCCCTCGATGCGTTGAAGTTTGCGTCGCAACGCTGTCAAGAGCCATAGGAAGTTCATGGTGGCGACAGCGGATGTCGAGAGCGCCAGCCCGGCCGCGCCGAGGTTGAATTGAAATGCAAACAGGTAACAGAACAGGGCATTGAGCGCGATCGAGCTGATTGACACAAGTGCCGGTGTGCGGGCGTCATTCAGGGCATAGAACGTCGGCGCAATGACCTTGATGGCGGCGTAGGCGGCCAAACCTACGGCGTAGCCGCGCAAACACGCGGCGGTTTGAGACGTGGCCACAGCATCGAAACGCCCGTGCTCGTACAGCAGCCGGATGATTGGCTCGGCCAACACCGCCAGGCCGCAAGCGGCCGGTAGGCATAAAAACAGGGCCAGCCGGAGCGACCGGGCAAGCGTTTCGCGAAACGGTTGCAGATTGCCCTCGCTGGCGTGAACGCTGACCACCGGCAGGGTGGCGGTGGCAATCGCCACGCCGAAGACGCCGATGGGGAATTGCATCAGGCGAAATGCGCAGTTCAGCCAGGTTACGGCACCGTTTTCGAGGTAGGAGGCAAACCAGGTGTTAACCAGCACATTGATTTGCACCGCCGCCACACCGACAACGGCCGGACCCATCAGCCGGATCACGTGATGCAAACCCGGATCGTGTCGGTCGAGAATGGGTTGATACCGGTAGCCTGTGCGCCACAGAGCCGGTAGCTGAATCAGCCATTGCGCGGCCCCGCCAATCAGTGTGCCGATGCTCATCCCAATCAACGCACGCGGCCCCAGTTGCGGATCGAACCAAAACGCCAGCCCGACTCCGCCGAGGATGGAGCCGAGATTGAACATCATCGAGGCACTGGCCGGTATGCCGAATTTTCGTTTCGCGTTGAGCATTCCCATCGCGAGCGCGGCGAGCGCAACCAGCAGCAAAAACGGCAGCATGATGCGCGTTAGTTGAACCGTCAGCTCCAGTTTGCCGGGAACCGCGGCGAACCCTGGTGCCAGCCACCGCACCAGCCACGGCGCGCCAATCCAACCGGCCAAGGTGATTAGCGAGACCACCAAGAGAAGGGTGTTGAGGACGTTGTTGGCCAAACGCCAGGCCGCTTGATCGCCTTCGCGGGTCAGCTTGGTGGTGAAGGTGGTGACGAACGCGGCGGAGAGCGCGCCCTCGGCAAATAGGTCGCGCAGGAGGTTCGGAATGCGAAATGCAGTGAGGAACGCGTCCAGCTCCCGGCTTGCCCCGAAGAGAGCGGCCATGATTTGCTCGCGCACGAGACCGAGAATGCGGCTGCCCAACACTGCCAACCCCACCGTGCGGGCGGCGCGACCCACAGGAGTTGGGCGTTCAGCGGAAGCAGATGCGCGCAACGGCATCGTCGAAGTCCTTGGCCCCCGCCACGATTTTGATTTCGACGCGCAGAAAATAGATGGGCAAATCGCGTCGATCGATCTTCGGGAATCGCACTGCGTCTTTCTCCGTGGTGATGATGGCGTCGGCGCCGCGACGCAGGCTGCGGTTGATCATGTTGAGAATTTCCTGCTGGGTGTAGCGGTGGTGGTCGGCGTACCATTTGGAGTAAATCAGTTGGGCGCCCAACTCGCGCAGACCGCGCTCAAAACTCTCCGGTTGCGCGATGCCGCAGAGCGCGGCCACTTTCAAACCTCGAAGGTAGTCAAGCGGACGTCGTTCTCCTGTGAAAACATCCTGGAGGTATAGCGGCTGGTGGGTGCATTCGATGATTTCGGCGTGGGAGTTGAACTGCCGAAGCACCTTGCGCAGCTTTTTCGCGCCGGTAGGACCGCATTTAGTGATGAAGATATA
>JANWVU010000050.1:0-9901 GCA_025056465.1 Verrucomicrobiia bacterium
GGGCCCCAACACCCGAGCACCCACGGGGTGTTTCGGATGAACGTGACGCTGGACGGTGAAACGGTGATCGCGCTCAAGCCGGTAATGGGTTATCTACACCGCAATCACGAGCAGTTAGCCGAAAAGATGACGTGGCTTGGTTCGATGCCCTACACTGACCGGCTCGATTATTTCAACTCAATGGCCAACAACTGGGCGTATGCCTTGGCAGTGGAAAAGCTCGCCGGCATAAAAGTGCCCGAGCGCGCCGAGTACATTCGGGTCATCATGGGCGAGATGACACGACTGTTGAATCACGCCTGTGTCATCGGATTTCTTCTTCAGGACCTCGGTGCGTGGGGCACGCCGTTGTTGTACGCGTTTCGCGAACGCGAAAAGATACTCGATTTCTTCGAGGCGGTCAGCGGTTCGCGCATGATGTGCAACTACTTTCGTTTCGGCGGCGTGCGCGTGGACCTGACTGATGCGATGATCCAACAAGCGAAGGACATCGTTGCGCGCTTTCCGCGATTTTTGGATGAGTTCGAGGAGCTGCTCTCGGCGAACGAGCTTTTGTTGGCGCGCACGCAGAATGTCGGCATCCTGCCGAAAGAGCTGGCGATCAACGCGAGCATCACCGGACCGATGGCGCGTGCGAGCGGTGTGGAGTACGACGTGCGCAAAGTGGATCAATACGGGATTTACAATCGCTTCGATTTTCGCGTGCCGTTGGGCGAGGTGGGTGACGTGTACGACCGGTATTATGTCCGGTTGTTGGAGATGCGAGAGAGTGTGAAAATCCTCCAACAAGCGTTGCGCGATTTGCCACCGGGGCCCGTGCAAGCGCCCGAAGTAAGGCTCCGCAACTTCAAAGTGCCCAAAGGCGATGGTTATGGACGCATCGAATCACCCAAGGGTGAGTTGGGCTATTATCTGGTCGCCGATGACACCGGTAAGCAACCCTACCGGTATCACGTGCGCCCGCCGAGCTTCATCAACTTGACGATTCTCGAGGATATGTGTCTGGGCCACAAGGTGGCTGACGTGGTGATTATCCTGGGCAGTGTGGACATTGTTTTAGGGGAGGTGGACCGCTGATGGGTGCGTTTGGCACGGGCTTGTTCAAAGGAATGGCGGTTACCGCCCGGAATTTCATCGGGTCGTATTTCGACCGTGAGCGCTTAGTCACGGTACAGTATCCCGAGGAGCGCATTCAGCCACCGGAGAACTCGCGTACGTTTCCATTCCTCGTTTACGACGGCACGCCCGAGAACATGCGGTGCGTGGCGTGCAAGATTTGCGAGACGGAATGCCCGCCCCAATGCATCTACATCGTGATGGATCGCGATGAGAAGGGCAAACCGCTGCAGCGGCCCAAGGTGTTCGACATTGACATCAGCGTTTGCATGCAGTGCCAGATTTGCGTGGAAGTTTGTCCGTTCGATGCGATCAAGATGGACAACGACTATGAGAAATCGCAGTACGGGCGGTTTGAGGAGTTAGTTGAGCACTTACCGGATCTGCTGAAATCCAACGAATATTACCACCGCATCAAGCCGACCGAGGCGGCGGCCGTGGATGCGCGGTTGAAGGCGGAAGCGGAGAAAAAGGCGAAGAAAGCCGCAACGACTGCCAAGCCAGCACCGAAGCCGGCGACCACGTCCCAAGCGGCGGCAAAACCACCTGCGCCACCGGCAGCCCAACCAAAACCGGCGCCCGCCGCATCAGCGGTAACGGCCGGTAAGATTGTGATACCGGAGGATGCGCCGTTTTCGGCCGAGCAACGTGCATGGTTGGCGGGTTTTCTCAGCAGTATTGGCGTGACAACGTCCGTGGCATCCGTACCCTCCACCGCGCCGGCGCCTGCGACGGTGCCGGCAGCCGCCGAGCAAGCACCTGTTGCAGCGGAGACCGAGACGGCTGCGGCAACCGCGGAAACGACGGCGGCGACGCCGAGCGACGCACCGTGGCATGATCCGGGGTTGAGCATGGCGCAACGGATGGAGTTGGCAAAAGACCGTCCGTTGGCGGACAAACTGATGGCAGCGATGGCGCAAACAGATTGCCATGCGTGTGGGTACGATTGTCGTGGGTATGCCGATGCGATCGCCGCCGGGACGGAGAAAGATTTGACGTTGTGTTTGCCGGGCGAGTCCGAAACGGCGGCGATGCTGGAGAAGATTTTGAAGGAAGCGGGGCGGTTGTAGCCGCGTAGGGAAGCACGCGGCCCAAAGTCAAGCGCGGCCGTGAGCCGCAAAACAACATATGGAAGCGGTGTATCATTTTTTGCGAAGTTTGCGCTGGGTGGGCGATTGGCCACAACCGGTGTTGTGGGCGCTCGCATTTGCGGTGCCCATCGTTTTTGTTGTGGTGGTGTTTCCATTGATCTTTGCGTACACGACGTTGGTGGAGCGAAAAGCACTGGGGCGCATTCAGAACCGGCTTGGTCCCAATCGAGTCGGCCGGTGGGGGATTTTGCAGCCGATTGCGGATGGCCTGAAGTTGTTGATCAAGGAGGACATTGTCCCGGCCAAAGCCGATCGGGTTGTGCACACTTTGGCGCCGGTGATTGCGGTGATCCCCTCGCTCATGTTGTTCACCGTAATACCGGTCGGCAGCGGACTCATTCCCGTGAATTTGAACATTGGTTTGTTGTTCGTATTTGCCATCAGCACCGGCAGTGTGTTGGCGTTGTTCATGGGTGGTTGGGCATCGCGGAACAAATTCTCTCTTTTGGGGGCGATGCGCAGCGTCGCCCAGGTCGTTTCATACGAGGTGCCAATGGTGTTGGCGGCAGTTGTGGTGGTGATGGCGGTGGGGTCATTGTCCACGGTCGACATCGCAGCGGCGCAAGCCGGTGGCTGGGCGAATGTGACGAACTGGTTTGTGTTTCGGCCTTGGGGTTTTGTGGGTTTGGTGTTGTTTCTAATGGGCGCGATGGCGGAATCCGCCCGTACGCCATTTGACCTGCCGGAAGCGGAATCGGAAATCATCGCCGGCTATCACACGGAATATAGCGGATTCAAATTTGCTTTGTTTCAACTGGGTGAGTATCTCGCAGCCATTGCGATGGCGGGTGTAACCGTGACGTTGTTTTTGGGCGGGTACAACGGCCCCGGTTGTGAGTTGCCGGTGGTCGGGAAGCTAATCGGCATGGGTTGGTTTTTTGTGAAACTTTTCGCGATGATCGCGGTGATCATCTGGATTCGCGGCACGTGGCCACGCATTCGGGTGGACCAACTGATGGCGTTTGCGTGGAAGTTGATGTTACCGATGGCGATCATCAACCTGATCGTGGCGGCGCTCTACCACTACATCGAACCGAAGCTACTGGCATGGGTGGTGTCGGCTGGGTTGCTGGTTTTGAGCTGGGCGACACTCTCGTCGCTGAGCGCCCCGCCGCATCTGCAAAAGCGAACATACCGGTACTGGGCGTGAGGCGATGACGACGGCCTTTTGGATCATTACCATCGTTACGCTACTAGGCGCGCTGTTAGCCGTCACGTTGCGGAATTTGGTGCACTGCGTGTTATCATTGATTTTGTTTTTTCTTGGGATTGCCGGGCACTATTTTCTCTTGCGAGCCGATTTCTTTGGTACGGTTCAGATTCTGATCTACATCGGAGCGGTCGCCGTTTTGATTTTGTTTGCGATCATGCTCACGCGAAACGTGACCGGTGAGGAGGGGCCGCGCGAAATTCTCGGGATGAAATGGTGGAGCGGTGCCGTGATTGCCGCGTTGGTGGCGGGTGTGTTGCTGCATGCGGTGCGACGGGATGCAACGGCCGCGGTCGCGTCGTCTGCGCCCAAGCCATTGTCGGTAGCGGATCTGGGACGTGCATTGGTGGGGGATTGGGTGGTGCCGTTTGAGGGCATGGCGGTGTTGCTGACGGCGGCGTTGATTGGGGCGGTGGTGATTGCGCTGGAGGAGGTGCAGCGCCGGCGATGACACTGACCTTAGGGCATTACCTCGGTATGTCGGCGATCCTGTTTGCCATCGGGTTGGCTGGTGCGCTGACGCGGCGCAACGCGATCAATGTACTGATGAGTATCGAGATTATGTTCAATGCCGGCATCCTAAATTTGATTGCAGCATGGCATTTCCGTTATTTCGAGTCGCTCACGCCACAACTTTTTGCGGTGTTTGCGGTGACGATCGCCGCGGCAGAATCGGCACTTGGTTTGGCTTTGGTTATTGCGGTTTACCGGCACTACCGGTCGGTGAACGTCGAGGAGATGACGGCGTTACGAGGCTGAGATGAGCGATCACGCGCAACATTTGCAGCAGTTGGCCGCGCAGCAGTGGCTGATCCCGTTCTTTCCGTTGGTCGCGGCGGCGATTCAATCGTTGTTACCGCGCAGCGCGCGGCGCTTGTCGGCCACGTTGACGATTTTGGCAATGGGGATGTCGTGTTTGCTGGCGGCCCGCGCGTTTTGGGCCACGCTGCCGGTGGGCGAACAACATGACGAAGTGGCGCGCGCGTTTTTTAATTTCACCTGGTTTCGGTTTGGGACGACGGCGCTCGAGTTCGGTTTCATCCTCGATCCGTTGACGGCCGGTATGGCGTTGATGGTGGCGTTTGTTGGTTTTTGGATTTTTGTCAACGCCACCGGCTACATGGCCGAGGACGAGAATTTCACGCGGTTTTTCTGTTTTCTGTCGTTGTTTGCGGCTTCGATGCTCGGCTTGGTGGTGGCCAACAATTTGTTGTTGCTGTTCATGTGTTGGGAGCTGGTGGGGCTGTGCAGCTATTTGCTGATTGGATTTTGGTATTTCAAGCCGAGCGCGGCGGCCGCGATGAAAAAGGCGTTCATCACGACGCGGGTAGGTGACATCGGTTTTTTCATCGGGATTCTCATGCTCTACCAGCACACCGGTACGTTGACGTTGTACAACGCGGAGGGCACCGGTGCGTTGCAGCAGGCCGGTAGCCTGGGGCAGTTGGCGGGGTGGTGGGGGCTGTCACTAGCCGGCACGATCGCGTTAATGCTGTTCATCGGCGCGATGGGCAAAAGCGCCCAGTTCCCGCTGCACGTGTGGCTACCGGATGCGATGGAGGGTCCGACGCCCGTCAGCGCGCTAATCCATGCGGCGACCATGGTGGCGGCGGGTGTGTTCATGGTGGGGCGGATGTTCGCGCTGTTCACGGCCAACGCTGGCGACTGGGTGATGGATTTTGTGATGTGGATTGGATGCATCACGGCGTTATTTTCGGCGACGATTGCGGTGGCACAGTTTGACATCAAACGTGTGTTGGCTTACTCGACGTGTTCGCAGTTGGGTTTCATGATGATGGCATTGGGCGCGGGCGGGCTGGTGGCGGGTCAGTTCCATTTGTTGACCCATGCGTTTTTCAAGGCGCTGCTTTTTTTGGGATCCGGGTGCGTGATCATCGGCACGCATCACGAACAGGACATGCGCCGCATGGGCGGGCTGCGGAAGTACATGCCGATTACGTTTTGGTGCTATCTGGTGGGGATGCTGGCGCTGGCGGGCGTGCCGCCGTTTGCAGGATTCTTTTCGAAGGACGAAATTTTGGTTGCGACGTACCACCACAACAAACTCGCATGGGTGTTGGCGACGGCGGCGGCGTTTCTGACGGCGTTCTACATGACGCGGCAAATGTTCATGGTTTTCGGCGGGACATGGCGGGGCGGTCAGCACGACGCGCACGGCAATGAGACTACCGGCCATGATGAGCATCATGGTCATGCGCATCACGAGCCGCATGAGGTGTCTTGGAACATGTGGTTGCCGTTGGTGGTGTTGTCCGTGTTTGCCGTGTTCATGGGATGGTTGGGTACGCCGTGGCTGGCCGGTAACCTGTTCCATCATTACCTGGCACCCGAGATGCCGGCGCCGGAGCACGCGAACATCGTGGTGGTGCTTTCGGTAGTGGTGGGCGCGGCGGGAATCTTGTTAGGTTGGTTGATCTATGGTCGGCGCCCAATGCAACACGCTGCGGAGCCGGATCCGTTGGCCGGCACCTTGGGTGGTCTATTTACCGTGCTCAATCGCAAATGGTATGTGGACGAGTTGTATGAAGCGACCATTGTGCGGGCGACGCAAGCGTTGGGGACGCTGTTCCGAGCGGTGGACAAACTGGTGGTGGATGGGATTCTGCATGCCATCGCTTGGATTTGGTGGGGGGTCTCGCAACTATTTCGATGGATTGGCGATGAGCTGATCATCAACGGTGGTTTCGATGCCGGGTGCGAAAGCGTGCGTGGCGGGGGACGGTTGCTTGCGCGGCTACAAAACGGGCGCGTGCAAACGTACCTGCGGGTGATGGCGTTGGGAGCGGTGGTGTTGGTGGCGATTTATTTCTTCCGATGAACGCACCAATTCTGAGTTTGATCACTTTTGCACCGTTCGTGGGCGCGTTGGTGGTGTTGGCGCTGCCGAAGGAGGCGGACCGGGCAATCAAGTGGGTTGCACTGGTGAGCAGTTTGATCTCATCGGTGCTGGCCGTGATTGCCCTCGCTCAGTTTGATCCGGCCGGTGGGCTGCAATTCGTCGAGCGGGTCCGGTGGATACCGGCGTTGAATGTGGATTACCACCTTGGTGTCGATGGGTTGAGCATGGGAATGGTTCTCCTAACCGCGCTCATTACTCCACTGGCGTTGCTAGCGCATTGGAAGCTGATCGAGGGAGTGAAGCTTTTCTTCGTGCTGTTTTTGTTTCTACAAGTGGGGATGTTCGGCGTATTCACGGCGCTGAACTTTTTTCACTGGTTCATTTTTTGGGAAATCGGTCTCATCCCCATGTTCTTTCTGATTCGGATTTGGGGCGCGGAGGAGCGACATTACGCCTCGCTGAAATTCTTTTTGTATACGTTGGCCGGTAGCTTGGGGATGTTGCTGGCGTTCGCGTTTATCTATCTCGCGACGGAAAACTTCGATTTTGTCGCGTTGCAGCAACAAGCGGCCAGTGGCGAGTTACGGCGAGCGTTAGGTGTGTTGGTGACGGACATCGAGCGCGTTACCGGTTCGGAGTGGGATGTAGGGACTTTGTTGAACGTCATGTTCTGGGCAACGTTTCTGGGATTCGCCATCAAGGTGCCAATCTGGCCGTTTCACACGTGGCTACCGGATGCGCACACGCAGGCACCGACCGGTGGCTCGATGGTGCTGGCGGCGATTTTGTTGAAGATGGGAGTGTACGGCTTTCTGCGGATTGTATTGCCAATCTTTCCCGACCAGGTGGTGGCCAATCTTACCCCATTGTTGCTCTTGGCGGTTGCCAGTGTGGTGCTTGGCGCGTTTGCGGCATTGGCGCAAAACGATTTCAAACGGCTGGTCGCTTACTCGTCGGTGAATCATATGGGCTACGCGATGCTGGGGATTTTTGCAGCCGTCGCATTTGCGCCGGATGTGAAGGATGTAGTGAATGAGAAAGCTGCCGCGCTCAACGGAGCCATTTTGCAGATGTTCAATCACGGGATCAGCTCGGCGGCGTTATTCTTCCTGGTCGGCGTCGTGTATGAGCGCACACATACGCGTCAACTCGACGAGTATGGTGGGCTGCGAAAGGTTTTGCCGATTTATGCCGGTGTTCTGGGAATCTCGATGTTCTCGTCGTTGGGTTTGCCGGGATTAAACGGGTTCGTGGGAGAATTCTTGGTGTTCAAGGGCGCTTTTCCGGTAGTGCCGTGGGCGGCGATGTTGTCGTTGATCGGGTTGGTCGTAACAGCGGTGTTTCTGCTTCAAATGATGCAGAAGGTTTGCTTCGGGCCGCTCAATCCCCGGTGGGCTGAACTACCGGACATGACGGGGCGTGAGTTATTCATTGGTGCGGTGCTGATGCTATTCATGTTTGGGATCGGGATTTATCCACAGCCGATGTTGGCGTTGTCGAATGATGCCGCATTGTGGTTGATTGGGATGTTTGAGCAGCGGCCGGATGCGGTGCTGACCATGGTGCCCTGAGACATGCATACCGATTGGACAATTTATCTCACGCTCCTCGGGGTCGGGGTGATCATGTTGTTGCCGGCGTCCTCGAAGGCGTTGATTCGCTGCGTGGCCCTGTTGACGGGATTGGCTGGTTTGGCGGTGGGCCTCGCTGATTACGTTCATTACAACCGAATCGTCGGAGAACTGATCGCGGCGACGGGGAGTGGTTTTGTTCACGTGCGCGATGTGCCATGGATACCGGCCTTGAACAGCCGGTATCACCTGGCGGTGGATGGGATCAACCTGCCACTGGTTCTGCTCAACGGTTTTGTCTGTGTGACCGGCATTTTGTTTAGCTGGAACATCGAGGAGCGCACCAAAGAGTTTTTCGCATTTTTCCTCGTGCTGATTGCCGGCGTGTATGGCGTGTTTCTGGCGATGGACCTGTTTTTGTTGTTCGTGTTCTATGAGCTGGCGATCATCCCGAAGTACTTCATCATCGCAATTTGGGGTTCGACACGGAAAGAGTACGGTGCGATGAAACTGGTGCTCTACTCGTTTGTGGGTAGTGCGTTGGTGTTTATTGGTTTGCTGGCTATTTACGTGGCGGCCGGTAGTCAAACATTCGACATCCTCGAGCTGGCGAAGACACCGGTAGGACGCGAGCTTCAGTTTTGGATTTTCCCGTTGTTGTTTGTTGGTTTTGCAGTGCTGGCCGGCATGTGGCCATTTCACACGTGGGCACCCACCGGTCACGTCGCGGCCCCCACCGCGGCGTCGATGTTGCTGGCTGGCGTGGTGATGAAGCTGGGGTCGTATGGCTGTTTCCGAGCCGGTATGCTTTTGATGCCGGAGGGGCTGGAGCTGTGGAAGTGGCCGTTGGCTTGGCTGGCGGTCGTGGGCATCGTGTATGGCGCGGCGGTGGCGATGGTGCAGCAAGATTTCAAGTTCATCATCGGCTACTCGAGCGTCAGCCACATGGGGTTTGTGTTGCTTGGTCTGATGACCCTCGACGTCTACGGACTGTCGGGAGCGGTGTTGCAGATGTTCTCGCATGGCGTCGTAGCGAGCCTGTTGTTCGCTGTCGTGGGCCGAATGGTCTATGACCGAACGCATACACGGATGTTGGACGAATTGGGCGGATTGCGAAAAACCATTCCGTTTGCGGCATTGACGTTTGTGGTGGCGGGGGCCGCTTCGATGGGGATGCCGGGCTTCAGTGGATTCGTAGCGGAGATTCAGGTGCTCATTGGGGCGTTTCGGATGAGTCCGTGGCTTGCGGTGGGCGCGGCACTTAGCATCCCGATCACCGTAGCCTACATCTTGAACGCTAACAACAAAGTCTTCATGGAGCGGGACAAGCCTCATGGCGGGCACGGCCATGAATCCGGGAACGGTGAACATGAAGGTCATTCGTTGCCGCCGATTACATGGCCGGAGAAAATCGCCGCGGTAATTCTCATGGCGTTGTTGGTCATTGTAGGACTTTATCCGTCCTGCCTGATGGACATCATCAAACCGAACGTCGAGCTATTCTTGCGAGGCCTGTCATGAACACGGTGCCCTACGCCGAGATTTTCCAAGCGCTCCAAGCGGAGCTGGTGCTGGTGATCACCGCACTGGTTGTGCTGGGTGTGGACCTACTGCGTCGCGGCGCGCCGCGGGAGGAGCGAAACCGGTGGGCGGGTGGACTGACGATGGCAGGGGCGTTGGTGGCGGCTCTGTCGGTGATGTTGCAATTGGGGGTTGAGCCACGTCAATGGTTGCACGGAACGCTTGTGGCCGATGATTTGACGAGGACGTTTCGGTTGGTGCTGCTCGGTTTGACGGTTTTGACGGCGGCCATCTCGATTGACCACGACGTAGGCCGGCATGTTGGGGAATATTTTGCGACGATGTTGTTTGGTACGATTGGAATGTTGTTGCTGGTATCCACGGAGGAATTGATCACGGCGTTCGTGGCACTCGAGCTGACAAGTTTGTCGCTCTACATTCTGACGGCGTTTCACAAGAATTGGCTTCGATC
>JANWVU010000050.1:9909-14082 GCA_025056465.1 Verrucomicrobiia bacterium
TCACGGCGTTCGTGGCACTCGAGCTGACAAGTTTGTCGCTCTACATTCTGACGGCGTTTCACAAGAATTGGCTTCGATCTCAGGAGGCGGCGCTGAAGTATTTCATGTTCGGCGCGATCTCGGCGGCGTTTTTGTTGTATGGGCTAAGTGTGTTGTACGCAGTAGCCGGTACGACGTCTGTACGCGGGTTGGGAGAGGTGTCCGCATCACCGTTGATCGTGGTGGGTCTAGTTGGTGTGTTGGTGGGGTTTGGCTTCAAGGTGGCTGTTGCGCCTTTTCATCTATGGGCACCGGATGCGTATGAGGGCGCGCCCACGCCCGTCACCGCGTTTATTGCGACCGGCTCGAAGGTGGCCAGTTTCTTTATTCTCGCGAAAATGTTGCTGCTCGGCTTCGCACCGGTAGCAGGGCTGGCACTGTGGAAAAATTGGGAGCCGGGCTGGGCGATGTTGCTGGCGATTGCTGCCACGGTGAGCATCGTGCTCGGCAACTGTGCGGCAATTGTGCAACGAAACGTGAAGCGGCTTTTGGCCTACTCAAGCATCGCGCACGCGGGGTATATCGTGATTGGGTTGATTGCAGCAGGAATCACCGGAGCGACATCTGTATTGTTTTACATCATCGTGTATGCGCTGACGAATCTGGGAGCGTTTGGTGTGGTGGCAGCTTTGGGTAGCAGGGTAGGGGGCGAGGAACTGACGCATCTCAATGGCATGGCGCGGCGCGCGCCATGGATGAGCCTGCTGATGCTGATTTTTCTCCTGTCCTTGGCTGGCATCCCGCCATTAGGGGGATTCTTCGCGAAGTTTTATGTTTTTGCGGCTGCGGTTCAGCAGGATGCACGTGAGTTTGGTCTGCTTTGGTTGGTGATCATTGGCATCGTGATGAGTGCAGTATCCTTGTATTACTATCTCATCGTCCTGAAACACATGTACGTGGAGCCGGCAGTGGATACTCGGCCGGTACGAGTGCCCGGTTACCTAAGTGCTGTTTTAGCAGTGGTGGCGTTGGCCGTCGTATGGTTGGGAGTGTACCCACAGCCGGTGTTGGCGCTTCTCAATCAACTGGTGACGCAGGTGCTATAATCGGGTTATGCCGATTGACGGCAAAACCCGAATTGTGGGCGTGCTGGGCGACCCAGTAGCGCACTCGGCGTCGCCTGCGATGCACAATGCAGCGTTTGCAGCGGCGGGCTTGAATTGGGTGTACCTGGCGTGTCATGTACCTCCCGAAAGATTGGCGGGGGCAATCCGTGGGGCACGAGACCTCGGGTGGGTGGGGCTGAATTTGACCGTTCCGCACAAAGTGGCTGCGCTCGAGGTGGTGGAGCAGTTGGACGATGAAGCAAAACAGTTGGGAGCGGTCAATACGCTGCGATTTGGAGAGAACGGTCGCATCGAGGGCCACAACACCGATGGCTACGGCCTGGTCAAAGCATTGGAGGAGGAATTCGGTCTGACGCTCGCTGGGCGGCAGGTGCTGATTTTGGGAGCTGGTGGGGGCGCCGGTAGGGCGTTGGCTATGAAGTGCGCTTTGGAGGGGGTTGACTCGCTGTACCTCGCGAATCGCACTCGGGAGCGCGTGGAGGAATTGGCGACACGGGTGCGGGCCACAGGCACTAAGGTTGAGTTGTTGTCGTTGGTGGAAGCGGCGAGCGTGTTGGACAAAGTGGAGTTGATTATCAACGCCACCTCGGTGGGGTTGCAACTGGGAGACACGTTGCCAGTGATGCCGGGCCGGGGTCACTACGTTTACGATACGATTTACAATCCGCCGGAGACCGCGCTGTTGCGCGCGGCGCGTCAAGCGGGCGCGCGCGTGGCCAACGGATTGAGCATGCTGTTGCATCAGGGCGCGCGGGCATGGGAGATTTGGACGGGACAACCGGCACCAATTAGCGCGATGCGTGCGGCGTTGCGGCAGGCGGTAGCGGGGATGAGCGGATGAGTTGGCTGGATTGGTATCTAACCGCGATTGTGTTCGCGTTCGGTGCCGTTGTGGGGAGTTTTCTCAACGTATGCATCCACCGACTGCCAAGAGGCCGTTCGATCGTGAGTCCACCGTCGCACTGTCCGAGATGCAAACAACCAATCCGTTGGTCGGACAATATTCCCATCGTGAGCTATGTCCTGTTGCGCGGCCGGTGCCGCTACTGTCAGGAACGCATCTCTCCCCGGTATGTAATCGTGGAAGCGTTGACGGCGGTTTTTTTTGTGGCGGTCTGGTGGCGGGAAACGGGATGGATGGTGCCGATTTATTGGTTGTTTATTGCCGGGCTAATCGTCGCGACGTTTATTGATTTTGAGCACTACATCATACCGGATGAAATCACATTGGGCGGATGCGCTGCCGGTGTGGCGTTGGCCGCAGTGTATCCCTCGTTGATGCAGGAGAGTGTTTGGTACCGCGGCTTGGGGTTCAGCGTGTTGGGTTTGGTGGCCGGGGGTGCCATTGTGTTTGCGATTGTGGAAGTGGGAAAACTGATCTTCGGAAAACGGAAAATCCGACTTCCACCGGCCACGGAGGTGCGCGTGGCAGACGGGCGGCTCTGGGTTGGCGATGAGAACATGCGTTGGGAGGATTTGTTTATGCGGCCGAGCGATCGGGTGGAGTTCAAGGCCGAAAGCGTGGAGCTGGCTGGGCAACAATTTGCGAACGTCTGGGTGCAAATCAGCGAAACGCACGTGGAAACGGCCGGGCAATCATACCCGTTGGCGCAAGCGGTACCGATTCGCGCACGCACGGATTTGCTGGTGATTCCGCAGGAGGCGATGGGTTTTGGTGATGTTAAGTTGATGGCAGCGGTGGGTGCGTTTCTGGGCTGGAAAGCGGTCCTGTTTGTTTTGATGTTGTCTTCGATGCTGGGTGCGCTGGTGGGCGTAATTCTCATCGCGCTTCGCCTGCGAGAAATGCGCGGTCGCATTCCGTACGGTCCCTACATCGCCGCCGCGGCGGTGGTTTGGGTCTTTTATGGTCAGGAGATTTTGAACTGGTATCATGGCTGGTTGGAAAGGGGATAAGCATGCCTCAGTTGCGCTATTTCACTGCCGGTGAATCTCATGGACCGTGTTTGATTGGAATTCTAGAGGGCTTACCGGCGGGGCTGGTCTTGTCCGTTGAGAAGATTAATCAGGATCTTTGGCGGCGACAACAAGGTTATGGCCGAGGCGGTCGGATGAAGATTGAGAGCGACACGGTGGAAATTCTGGCAGGGATTCGTCGGGGAGAAACGATTGGCTCACCGTTAGCGTTGTTGGTGCGGAATAAGGATCACAAGATTGACGTGCTTCCACCGGTGACGAAACCGCGTCCCGGTCACGCCGACCTTACCGGGGTGCTGAAGTATAACCGGCAGGACGCACGCGATATTTTGGAGCGGGCCAGCGCGCGGGAGACGACGATGCGCGTGGCGATCGGTGCTGTCTGCAAACAACTATTAGCGGAGTTGGGGATTGAGTTGGTGGGGCACGTGGTGGCACTCGGGCCGGTACGGGCGCAAACGGAAGCGATGACACTGCAGCAGATAAGGGAACGAAGCGAGACGAGCCCCGTGCGCTGCGCGGATGCGCAGGCGGAACAGGAAATGATTGAGGCGATTGACCGCGCCAAGTCCGAAGGGGACACTTTGGGGGGAGTTTTCGAGGTGATGGCAACCGGCGTGCCGGTGGGGTTGGGCAGCCATGTGCATTGGGACCGGAAACTTGATGCCAACATCGCGCGGGCATTGATGAGCGTGCAAGCGATCAAGGGGGTCGAGGTTGGGTTGGGATTTGAAGCGGCTCGCCGGAACGGCTCGCAGGTGCACGATGAAATCCTACCGGCGGAGGAAGGCGGCATGGTACGGCGGACGCACAACCATGCGGGTGGCTTTGAGGGGGGCATGACGAACGGGCAGCCGGTTGTGGTGCGAGCGGCGATGAAACCGTTGTCCACGCTGATGAAACCGATGCGGTCGGTGGATTTGCAAACCGGTGAGGAGGTACGGGGAGCGGTCGAACGATCCGATGTGTGCGCGGTGCCGGCAGCGGCGGTCATAGGGGAAGCGGTGGTGGCGATTGAGTTGGCGGCGGCGGTGCTCGACAAGTTTGGCGGAGATAGTCTCGCGGAGCTGAAACGAAACTTTGCTGCGTATGTTGAGAGCTGTCGGCGATGGTGAGCCGAGCGAGGACTCTA
>JANWVU010000051.1 GCA_025056465.1 Verrucomicrobiia bacterium
TGTTGTGCGGGGGAGTTGGGGCGGTTGACGGTGACGAACGGGGTGCCGGGTTTGGTGTATGTGCCGGCAGGAAATGAGGGGACGTTGGAAGGGTTTCAGGGTCGGCTCAGCGAGATGCTGACCGTCTGGCGGCGGTTGCACGTGGAGTTGGATTCGATGAACGATGTTTCCATGCTCAAAACCGCGAACTATTTTGTTGCCACAATCGCGGAAATTATCGAGCAGGAAGGCAGGCCGGTGCGCGTGCGCGTGACGCAAAATCTCGGAGGCCTAGACACATCGCCGAACTTATCGGTTGGCGGTGGCAACGGACGGTTTCAGAACGGGCACATCGCGTTTCCGAATTTGGTGTACTTGGTGCATGCAGAGACGGACTTGGACGGCAACGGCACGAATTTCTTGCACAAGGCGGCGGGCTTCAATCTTCCGTTTACCATCATCACAAATGGAGTGGTGGCGGCGTCGGGGACCGTCAGACGGTTGAATGATCTAGGCAACTCAAAAGTTCTGCGACTGCAGACGAATGACCCGTTGAGCACCAACTTTGAGGGACATCAGATTGATGTGGCCGGAAGTGTTGCCACGATCGAGAAAGTGCTACCGGGTCCCAAGCGTGTTCGAGTTCCTGCGAGCTACGTCATTACCTGTGCGGTGCATGACGATGACAGTGATTTGCTTTTGCCGAAGCTGCCGAACATGGAGTTGGCCTCGACGGCTCTGGCTCAGGCTTATGTCGCGGTGCGCTTGGACACACCGGCGGTTGCGGTTCATAGCGCAACCAATTCGGAGTTTGTGGCGAACGTGAGTCGCAGTACGGTATTGGGAAGTTTGGTCTCAGCGCGCTGGGGGTCTCGAACTCTCAACGCAAACGACTTTTGGGTGGCATTCGTTTACTCTGCATTTCAAGGCCCAACTTACACCAACAGCTTCTTGACTCCCCCCGATTGGCTGCGATTCAGCGACAGGGACCCAAACTCGGAAGGTCGAGTCCTGTTAGGTGTGACGCGCGCAGGCCATGTGGGTGGTTCATTAGTTTTTGCGGAATCGATACGAGACGGTGGGGGCGGTGCGTTGCCATACACCGAAGCAGGGGTGGTAACCCATGAGCTAGGGCACGCCGTTGGGCGTAGTGATTTGCACGTTACAACCGTTACCGGCGGAACCACCAACCTAGTCGGAGATGGTGTGATTAACTCGTCGGGATACTATTTACCCGAGTATCTTGATGCCATTCGAAGCGTCCTGCGACCGGCGGGACCATGAGAGGAGTTTTTTATGATACGACCATTTTGTGAACTGACAGTTTTGCTGTTAGCATCGCTGCTGCCCGTTGCTTGGCAGGTCACCGAAGCCGGTATCGCAGTGACGCTGGCTACCGAGCGCCAAGACTATGTTTTGGGAGAACCGGTAATCGTTCGCTGCCAACTCCACAATCCGATGAAGCAGGCTGTCGCGCTATCGCATGAAGAAGGCGGGCTGTTCGAACTGTTGATCGCCGCGGAGGACAACGTTTTTCACCGCTACGATTCCACAGGGCTGGTTGTCGAGGATCAGGTGGTTCGTGCGATTCCAGCCAGCCTGAAAGCAGAAACAATTCTTCCTTCTGGGGGCCAGATCGTCGCGGAGCAGATCGTTTCGTATTGGCCGGATAATGTATGGCAACAGGTCGGCGAATTGAGGTATTTCGCCTTTCCCCGCCCTGGCAAGTACCTTCTGAAATTGCGCAATGGCCATAATGAATCGGCCCCGATAACAATTGCGGTTCATGAGCCGGTCGGAGCGGATCTCGCGGCATGGAACGACATTCTCAAGACGAGGTACTTTCCGGTGTTCGTGCAGTCAGGCTATGTGTTCGATGAACTGGTCGAAACAGAACTGGCGCGCGAACTAGCGGATGGCGTCGCATATGTGCGGAGCCTTGCAAAGACAATCTATGCGCCCACTCCCGCAACCGTAACGGAGTATGCGAGGATCGCCAAAAATCATCCCGAGGCCGCATACACTCAATGGCTCGCGCTGGCGCTGGGAAAGTTTTACGCACGGCGTCCCTACATGGAGCGAGGGCATCTGACGGTCAAAGCGGATGCTCCCCAAGCGCAGCGTTATTTCTCACAGGCCGCAACCATGGCGCGGAGCCGGTGGGTGCGTGCTTACGCTTTGCTAGAACTGGCGAACTTGCAACCCCCAAGCCAATCCATCGAGATTTGTCAGCAAGCCTTGCGTGAGTTTCCCGATTCACCTTTACGAGAAGAATTCATGCAACGGATCAAACACATCCAATCCGCCACACAAAATCCTCAACGTCCCGGCGAGATCATTCGGCAAACCTTGCAGAAGTTGGAAGAACAGCGCTACGACATACGGACCTTCCGGCAAGAACACCCTGAGCGCGTGGAGCAATGGAAGGAACTGGAAATGAAGATTGACTTGGCTGAAGACGAATCCATGGATCGCGCGCGCGAGTTGGCGCAGCAACTAGCAGCAGTGATCCTGCACGATGTTACCACCCTTGCACGGCCGCTCACCGAAGAACGGTGGCAACAGCAGCGTCATCGCGACGAGGACGCGCAATTGGAATCGGCTGATGCCGTTGCTAGCCGCAAGTCACGCGAGGCCGAGGCACCGTATTTTCGTGACCTCGTGGAGAAACTTGAACGCCAAGAAATCTCCCGCGAAGAATACATACGTCTGAGGATAGAACGGTGGAAGCAACTAACTGCGACCGGAATTCTCCGACCATGAAGCATTTGTTTAATGCCTGGAAGCAGCCGCTTTCCCCGTTGTTAATTCGCAGCCTTCAGCGGCGCTGCTGAGCGACAGCAGCGGGGTGTTGCGGGTGTGTGCGCAGCCGGGGAACAATTATCGGGTGGCGGCGACGTGTTGTGCGGGGGAGTTGGGGCGGTTGACGGTGACGAACGGGGTGCCGGGTTTGGTGTATGTGCCGGCAGGAAATGAGGGGACGTTGGAAGGGTTTCAGGGTCGGCTCAGCGAGATGGTGACGGTGTGGCGGCGGTTGCATGTGGAGTTGGATTCGATGGCGGCGGTCACGAACAACTTCGTCAGTGGGTTGATTACGAACATCAGCGGTGGGACGACGATTGCGACGGGGTTTTGGGTGAACCAGAATCTGGCCGATGGGTCGCCGTTGTTGCCGGGTGGGGATGGGCGGTTTCAGAATGGGTGGATTCGGGTGGGTGTGGGAGCGGGCCAAACGAATCTATGGGTGGAGGCCAACGGGACGAATTTTGTGCGGAACTTGGTGACGGGGTTTTATGTGCCGTTTCGGATCACGAAGGGTGGACGGCCGCCGGTAACGGGGAATGTGCGGGCGATGGAGCGAGGGGTGCAGAGTGTGCGGGTGTATTTGCATGTGACGGGGGGACAATTGAGTGGGGCGTACAAGGATGGGACGTTGGAGGTGGCCGGGGTGGCGACGAACATCGTGGCGGTGAATGCCGGGCAATCGTTGGTGACGGTGCCTTTGGGGTATGCGCTGCCGTTTGTGTTGCATGACGATGATGACGATGGGTTGTTGCCGCAGATGCCGGATGCCAGTTTGTTAACGAATGCACTAGCTCAAGCGTATATTGTTCCTGTGTTTGACCTTTCTAACCCCACGCCGATGGTACCGTTTGTCGGAAATGTGTCATTCGACTCGAGTGATCCCATTTACTTTGGGCCCAGCGGCTTGGTGGGTGTGCAGCGGTGGGATTCGAAGAGCTTGAATCAACCCGATTATTGGGTTGTGTACCTGTTGACGTGTTTTCAAGGCGACGTTTTGGAAGATGCCGATCCACTTGACGAGGTCGGCGAGGATATAACCGTTGGCATCACTGCGGTGCCAGATGGAGGAAGCTTGGTGTTTGAGGAACATTTGCGGGAGCTTGCTCCGGCCAATCCGGCCGTTCGAATGTACGAGCGTCGAATCACAGTAGTTCACGAGCTAGGGCATGCGATGACGGGAGCCACAAATGAGCCAGTGACCACTTGTGATCAAGTTCTGCCCCCGTGTTCGCCGACTTATAAACCGTTGTATCTTGATCTAATCAGGACATCACCTCGACCAATCTCTCAACCGTAGGAGAACTAGCACAATGCGCATGCTGATGATTTCTGTGTTGTTGGGGCTGTTGGTTGTCGGAGAACTAGCAAAGGCAGGGGAGTTGGTGACTGGTGTCGTGCTCAACGTTCGGCTGGGCGCGTCGCGGGTGTTGGTGGGCGAGCCGGTGCAGGTGCGGGTGACGCTGGAGAACCGCGGGAGTGGGGAAGTGCGGGTGTTGTATCCCGCGCGGGAACCATTTCAGATCGGGATGAGTCGGGATGGGGCGAGTTACGAAGGGTTTTGGCCATTTGAGCGGATGGCGACAGGGCCGCGAGGTGGGCGCGTGCTCAAGCCCGCTGAGCGACTGAGCAAGACGTACATTTTGGTGCGCAACGTCAAGAACGTGCTGCAGCCGCCGCCGAAGTATGAATTTCCGTTGTTTGGGGCTGGATTACACCAGCTTCGTGTGACGGCACAACTTCTTGATGAGGATGGGACGGTACAGTCGGTGGGCGCGGAATCGATTCCAATTGAGGTGAGGGAGCCAGAGGGGCTGGATCAGCAGATGTGGCAGGCAGTGCGTGGCGAATCGTGGTATCCGAGGCTGTTGCAGGTTCATATGCTGACGGGGGTAGAGGCGGGCGTGGAGGGTCGGATTGTGAGTATGCTGGATCGGTTTGCGCAATCGGTCTACGCGCAGCACATCGCGTTTGGGCTGGGGCAGTACCACGCGAAGCAGCAGTATCGAGTCGGTGGAGAACAAGTGGAGGCGGAGAAGGTGCGTGGGGAGCATCGGCGGAAGGCGGAGGAGTATTTTGGGTTGGCGGCGAGGATGGAGCAGGTGCCGTGGGTGCGGGAGGAGGCGATGTTGGAGTTGGCGAAGTTGCGGGGTGGCGCGGAGGCGATTCGGCTTTGCGAGGAGGCGTTGCAGCGCTGGCCCGAGGGATTCCTGCGCGAGGAGTTTCTGAGGCTGCGCGAGGCATGGCAGAGGGAGTTGGAGCTGGAGGCGAAGTTCAAACCGCCCGAAGACGGTGGCATGCGAGCGGAGCGGGAGTTGAAAGCGTTGGGGTATGATTTGGAGAATCTGACGGAGGAGCAGCGGCGGTTTTTGGCGTCTGAGGTAGAAGGTGGGACGTGGTTAGAGTGCGAGGAGCGCGGGTTGAGCAACGAGGAGTGTGATGAGTTGCTGTATCGGCGGTACAAGGAGTGGGTGGTGAAGAATCTGAAGCCTGTGCGGGGGCCTGAGGCGGGGCTGCGGTGGGCGGTCGGTAGGCGAGAGGGTTGGTAGGCGCTGGTAGTGGGGTTGACCCGGCAGAGTAGGCTGCCGGGGTAGGTTCTGGGCAGCGGGTTTGGGTAGAGTTCTGAAGTGCTCTCTTGGTGGCGGCGGGAGGGGAGTTGTCGGCGGCGGTGGCGAGTACGGATAGTAATGGGGTGGCGCGGGTGGTGTTGCGGATGTGTGCGCAGCCGGGGAACAATTATCGGGTGGCGGCGAGTTGTTGTGCGGGGGAGTTGGGACGGTTGACGGTGACGAACGGGGTGCCGGGTTTGGTGTATGTGCCGGCAGGAAATGAGGGGACGTTGGAAGGGTTTCAGGGTCGGCTCAGCGAGATGCTGACCGTCTGGCGGCGGTTGCACGTGGAGTTGGATTCGATGAACGATGTTTCCATGCTCAAAACCGCGAACTATTTTGTTGCCACAATCGCGGAAATTATCGAGCAGGAAGGCAGGCCGGTGCGCGTGCGCGTGACGCAAAATCTCGGAGGCCTAGACACATCGCCGAACTTATCGGTTGGCGGTGGCAACGGACGGTTTCAGAACGGGCACATCGCGTTTCCGAATTTGGTGTACTTGGTGCATGCAGAGACGGACTTGGACGGCAACGGCACGAATTTCTTGCACAAGGCGGCGGGCTTCAATCTTCCGTTTACCATCATCACAAATGGAGTGGTGGCGGCGTCGGGGACCGTCAGACGGTTGAATGATCTAGGCAACTCAAAAGTTCTGCGACTGCAGACGAATGACCCGTTGAGCACCAACTTTGAGGGACATCAGATTGATGTGGCCGGAAGTGTTGCCACGATCGAGAAAGTGCTACCGGGTCCCAAGCGTGTTCGAGTTCCTGCGAGCTACGTCATTACCTGTGCGGTGCATGACGATGACAGTGATTTGCTTTTGCCGAAGCTGCCGAACATGGAGTTGGCCTCGACGGCTCTGGCTCAGGCTTATGTCGCGGTGCGCTTGGACACACCGGCGGTTGCGGTTCATAGCGCAACCAATTCGGAGTTTGTGGCGAACGTGAGTCGCAGTACGGTATTGGGAAGTTTGGTCTCAGCGCGCTGGGGGTCTCGAACTCTCAACGCAAACGACTTTTGGGTGGCATTCGTTTACTCTGCATTTCAAGGCCCAACTTACACCAACAGCTTCTTGACTCCCCCCGATTGGCTGCGATTCAGCGACAGGGACCCAAACTCGGAAGGTCGAGTCCTGTTAGGTGTGACGCGCGCAGGCCATGTGGGTGGTTCATTAGTTTTTGCGGAATCGATACGAGACGGTGGGGGCGGTGCGTTGCCATACACCGAAGCAGGGGTGGTAACCCATGAGCTAGGGCACGCCGTTGGGCGTAGTGATTTGCACGTTACAACCGTTACCGGCGGAACCACCAACCTAGTCGGAGATGGTGTGATTAACTCGTCGGGATACTATTTACCCGAGTATCTTGATGCCATTCGAAGCGTCCTGCGACCGGCGGGACCATGAGAGGAGTTTTTTATGATACGACCATTTTGTGAACTGACAGTTTTGCTGTTAGCATCGCTGCTGCCCGTTGCTTGGCAGGTCACCGAAGCCGGTATCGCAGTGACGCTGGCTACCGAGCGCCAAGACTATGTTTTGGGAGAACCGGTAATCGTTCGCTGCCAACTCCACAATCCGATGAAGCAGGCTGTCGCGCTATCGCATGAAGAAGGCGGGCTGTTCGAACTGTTGATCGCCGCGGAGGACAACGTTTTTCACCGCTACGATTCCACAGGGCTGGTTGTCGAGGATCAGGTGGTTCGTGCGATTCCAGCCAGCCTGAAAGCAGAAACAATTCTTCCTTCTGGGGGCCAGATCGTCGCGGAGCAGATCGTTTCGTATTGGCCGGATAATGTATGGCAACAGGTCGGCGAATTGAGGTATTTCGCCTTTCCCCGCCCTGGCAAGTACCTTCTGAAATTGCGCAATGGCCATAATGAATCGGCCCCGATAACAATTGCGGTTCATGAGCCGGTCGGAGCGGATCTCGCGGCATGGAACGACATTCTCAAGACGAGGTACTTTCCGGTGTTCGTGCAGTCAGGCTATGTGTTCGATGAACTGGTCGAAACAGAACTGGCGCGCGAACTAGCGGATGGCGTCGCATATGTGCGGAGCCTTGCAAAGACAATCTATGCGCCCACTCCCGCAACCGTAACGGAGTATGCGAGGATCGCCAAAAATCATCCCGAGGCCGCATACACTCAATGGCTCGCGCTGGCGCTGGGAAAGTTTTACGCACGGCGTCCCTACATGGAGCGAGGGCATCTGACGGTCAAAGCGGATGCTCCCCAAGCGCAGCGTTATTTCTCACAGGCCGCAACCATGGCGCGGAGCCGGTGGGTGCGTGCTTACGCTTTGCTAGAACTGGCGAACTTGCAACCCCCAAGCCAATCCATCGAGATTTGTCAGCAAGCCTTGCGTGAGTTTCCCGATTCACCTTTACGAGAAGAATTCATGCAACGGATCAAACACATCCAATCCGCCACACAAAATCCTCAACGTCCCGGCGAGATCATTCGGCAAACCTTGCAGAAGTTGGAAGAACAGCGCTACGACATACGGACCTTCCGGCAAGAACACCCTGAGCGCGTGGAGCAATGGAAGGAACTGGAAATGAAGATTGACTTGGCTGAAGACGAATCCATGGATCGCGCGCGCGAGTTGGCGCAGCAACTAGCAGCAGTGATCCTGCACGATGTTACCACCCTTGCACGGCCGCTCACCGAAGAACGGTGGCAACAGCAGCGTCATCGCGACGAGGACGCGCAATTGGAATCGGCTGATGCCGTTGCTAGCCGCAAGTCACGCGAGGCCGAGGCACCGTATTTTCGTGACCTCGTGGAGAAACTTGAACGCCAAGAAATCTCCCGCGAAGAATACATACGTCTGAGGATAGAACGGTGGAAGCAACTAACTGCGACCGGAATTCTCCGACCATGAAGCATTTGTTTAATGCCTGGAAGCAGCCGCTTTCCCCGTTGTTAAGTCGCAGCCTTCAGCGGCGCTGCTGAGCGACAGCAGCGGGGTGTTGCGGGTGTGTGCGCAGCCGGGGAACAATTATCGGGTGGCGGCGACGTGTTGTGCGGGGGAGTTGGGGCGGTTGACGGTGACGAACGGGGTGCCGGGTTTGGTGTATGTGTCGGCAGGAAATGAGGGGACGTTGGAAGGGTTTCAGGGTCGGCTCAGCGAGATGGTGACGGTGTGGCGGCGGTTGCATGTGGAGTTGGATTCGATGCAGGATGTGGCGCAAAACCACATAGCCGGCCAAGTGGTTCGGATAATTCGGAGTGCGGATTTCAGCCGAGCTGTGCGAGTTGTTGTGAATCGGAACCTAGATGATGGCTCACCGAATTTAGACCATCCGCCATTTGGGGGATTGGGCAACGGGCGATTTGAGCTCGGTACGATTCGGGTGGGTGTGGCTTCGCCGCCACCGGGTCCATCCCAAACGGAGACCCGGTGGTTAGACGGGAATGGTGAGAGGTATGTGCAAAAAAACTTGGGGGCAGGAATTGAAATTCCGTTCCGGCTGTCAAAGGCACCGCATCCTGATTTGCAGGGCAAGGTAGTTGGTTATGAAAAGGCTAACCGGCTGTTCACGGTGATTAGCCCGACGGGGCTGGGAAATGGGCAACAATACAAAGGTGGTACTCTGAACGTGGCGGGTGTGAAATTTGTGGTGAGACGAATCCATCATCCTTTGTCCATCGAGGTTGAGGACGACGTGCCACTGCCGTTCGTTCTGCAAGATGACGATGACAACACGGTTTTGGCCAATCAGCGCACTCCGGATGTAGGCGAGCTAGCACCTGCATTGGCAGAGGCGTTTGTGGCGCCTGTTTATGATTTGGCCAATCCAAATCCGGTGGCGCCGTTTCGAGCGAACATTATGGGCGTGTTTGATCCGGATTTCGGGCAATTGTTTCTTCAGCGGTGGGATTCGCGCGGTCTCAACGCAAACGATTACTGGGTCGCTTATGTTCAATCTGGCTTTCAGTATGAAACCATGGCAGACAATGATCCGGGCCTTGTGCTTTTAGCAGGCTCCACTGCCGAAGGCGCCGTTTTGGGCACGACGCTCATGTTGGGGCTTGGTGGTTGCATGGTTTACTTGGAGGTGATTCGTCCCGCTGAGGGTTTTCCAGCGGCTGCGGAAAAGGAGCGAGATACAGTAGTTCATGAAATCGGCCATGTGATTACCGGCAGTGGCCAAGAGCCTGTTACGTGGGGGAACGGGCGGTATCGACCTGATTACTTGCGGATGATCCGGCAAGCTGTTCGCCCTTTGCCCTGAGAGGAGGATCGATGAAATCAAGACGGATACTTGGTTTTGCCATGGCAGCCCATCTGTGTGCTTGGGCTGTGAACCTTAGTTGTGCCGAGGCGAACCAAAGTTTGAGGGTCGAATGGCGTCTCGGTTTTACTGCAACCCCATCATTGAGCCCGGAGGAGCTTGTGCTGTTGTGCGATGAGCCGCTGGTGGTTGAAGTTGCGCTGACAAACATCGGACGGGATGATGTCACGGTGTACCAGTCGTCCATGCGGTACATTCAAATCTGGTACGCTCCCGAGGGAGAACCGCTGCGCCCTGTTCGGACGTCGGTGGTTTCAGGCGGATTCGAAACTCGGTTGGTGAGCGGTGCCAAAGTAAACGAGATACATATTGTGTCGCACGAGGTTGAGGGGGCCGTTTTGCATCCGGAGCAACCACGAGTTATGTGGCGATCGCTTTTTGGTAAGCCCGGGCGGTATCGGGTGCAGTTCAAGTATTCCGATACCACCGGACAAGCGAGTGAATCGGTGGTGTTACGGGTGGTTGTTGTGGAGCCACCCGAAACGGCGAAAAATGCCTGGCACGCGGTTCGGTCGGCGGATTGGTATGCGACCGTATTGGCAGAGGGCGCATGGCCGCTCTCAACTGAGGCACCCTCTAGCAACGCAGTTGGTCAAGCACTTGCATTCTTGAAGCAATACCCGCAAAGCCCCTATTCTCCCGCTCTCGCATGGGCTTTAGGGCACCATTACTGGCGGCGAGCTCCTCGCGGGCAGGAGGAAAACACCGACGTGACGATTGCCGCACAGCGGCGCGAGATGGCGCGGCAATGTTTGGCACAGGCCGCGGAGATTGCCAAGGGACTGATTCGCGAGAATGCGTTGGTGGGATTGTGTTACGTCGGCGCTGCGGAAGGTGCGGGAAAGTGTGTTGAGCGGGTGTTATTGGAGTTCCCCGAAACAAGGCACCGCCCAACCCTGCTATCTCTGATCGCCGCGCAATCGTCAAACGAAGCACCCGAGATACAATGGTACCAAACAATCAAAAAACTTGAGGCGGAAGGTTACTCTTTTGAACTGCTGGAAAAGCAAAACCCGAAGCGGAATCAGGAGTACGAGAAGCAAGCGGCGCAACTCTTAAGGCAAGTCCAAGAAGGCAAACTCACAAATGAGGTATTTTACCGCAAATTAGGGGAACTGGCCGAGTATTACTTGCGCACTTACTGCGTTCCTCAACGATAGAGGGAAATGCACTACTCCTTCATTCAGCAAGACCACAGTCACTAGCTCCTCGGTACAACAAGCGGACATCGGCGGGGTTTAAACCAAACTTTGGGGATGGGTAGTAGGGCGTGAAGAGACGAACGCGCAGGCGATTTTGGTGGGTCGTGTGTTGGAGATGGGGCCTGGGAACAATCGGACGATGTTACGTGTGCAGACGAATGGGGATTTGAGCAAGGTGAAGCCGGGGGATTGGATTAGCGTGGCGGGGGTGACGAGTGTGGTGTTGGGGCGTGCGCCGGGGCAGGGTGTGATTTGGGTGGTGGCGGGATTTGCACTGCCGTTTGTGTTGCATGACGATGATGACGATGGGTTGTTGCCGCAGTATCCGCCGACGGCTTGGATGCCGGATGCATTGGCTGAGGTGTATGTGGTGCCACAGTTCGACACGCTGGGGGTGGCGTCGCACAATAGTCTGAATGCGGCACCATTCGTGTCGAATCTTCATACAAATGTATTGCAGTTGCAAGTGGTGACGAACGGATGGGGGTCGCGGTCGTTGAATGCGAATGATTTCTGGGTGGCGTACGTGATCACGTGTTATCAGCGGGAGTTTGCAGACGATGATGATCCGAACGCGGAGCCGGCAGCGTTGGGATCAACTTTTCTGTTGGCTGGCGGATCGTTGCTTTATGCGGAGACTATTCGGGATGTAGCGGTCGCCACTGGTGCGGTGGTCCATGCGGAGATGAATGTGACGGCGGTGCATGAATTGGGGCATGCGTTGGCGGGGCCGTTACCCGCGGGGTTGGTGGAGCCGGTGACGGTTTGTGACCGGGTGGGTAGTTGTACGCAGCGGGTGAGTTATGTGCCGTTGTATCAGGCGGTGATTCGGTCGCGACCGCGGCCTGCCGGGCCGTGAGGTGAGAAAGGAGACGTAAGATGAAATGGTGGATGAGGATGGCGGTCGGTGGGGTTGGGATCTGGTGTGCGTGCAGTGGGTTGGGCAGCGACGAAGGCTATGGGGAATTCCATGTTCCCAGGGCGGATGGGGTGCGGGTGGTCGTGGAGTTGTCGCGCAATGAGGTATGGTTGGACGAGCCGCTGCTGGTGGAGATTCGAATTAGGAACGAGAGGGGTGAAGGGATTGGGTTGTATCGCTCGAAGCCGGAAGTCTCGTTTCTGAGGCTGAGGCGCGAGGGGCAGAAGTTTGAGGAGTGGCGGCCTGATCAGTGGGAAGAGACGTATCGCGCGGAAGGGCAAAATTTGGGGCCGGGGGAGGAATTTCGGGAGAGGCGGTGGGTGTTGTGTCAGTGGGATAGGCGGGTTGGACGTTGTCAACGTGCCATGCCGGAAGCGGGGCGGTATTGGGTGAAGGCCGGGGTGAGTAGCACGCATGGGGTAGCGGAGAGCGAGGCGGTAGGTTTTGAGACGGAGGAGCCGGAGGGGTGGGAGCGAGAGGTGTGGCAGAAGCTGCCGTTGGAGGAGTATCGAGCGTTGGTGCAGTTGGGTCGGGTGGATCGGGAGGGGGCAGCGGAAGAGTTGGGGAATATCGCGCGAGAGCATCCGGGTAGTCGGTACAGTCAGTATATAGCGATGGCGCTGGGGAAGTTTTATGCGAGCGAGCAATACCATGTGGGGGCGAGTGGGGAGGCGGAGAAGGTGCGTGGGGAGCATCGGCGCAAGGCGGAGGAGTATTTTGGGTTGGCGGCGAAGCTGCAGCAGGTGCCGTGGGTGCGTGAGCAAGCGCTTTTGGAATTGGCCAAGCTCAAGGGCGGTGCGGACGCGACGCGCATTTGTGACGAAGCGCTCAGCAATTTTCACGACAGCTCCCTGCGAAATGAGTTCACTAAACTCCGCGCCGCTTGGCAAAAGGAACTGGAGCGCGAGGCGGCCCGACCGATCGACGCCATCGGTCGCGTGGAGCGCGAATTGACGGAGCTGGGTTACGACTTGAGCAGGCTCAATGACGAGCAAAAACATGCCATCAACTACGACATCATCCGCGCGACGTGGGATGATTGTGAGGAGCGAAAACTCAGTAACGATGATTGCGACGCGGAACTCATTCGCCGCTACAAGGCCTGGGCAGTGCAGAACCTTAAACCCACCCTCCCGCCGAAGACCAACGAAACCAGCGCGGTGACCGCACCGGTTGAGCCGTGAAAATGGCCACCCCTTGCACGGAGCGTGAGCTTGGCTTCTCGATGGTCGAATTGGTCTTGCTGATCGCTGTCCTCGGTCTCTCCTCCTCGTGCCGGTCATCCGCACGGACCGGGGCGTCTTAGGCGAACGGCGTTGAATGTGTCCTGTCAGGTGCGACTGCGGAATCTGGCGGTTGACGACCACAAAGTGTTGGAGAAGATTTGGGCGAAGTTTCAGACGCGGGCGATCCGGCGGGCATCCGACAACGTGCTGCTAACTTACTACGGGTTCTTCGACGTGAACGGAAACGGCGCATGGGACGTATTGACTTCAACAGTTGCGACATGAATGCGCCGAACTACTGTCCGGTAACCCGGTCGGCGGATCTAATTCGCATCGGCAATGGTCAATGCGGCGCATGGGCGGAGTTTTTCAACGAGGTTCTCAAAGCACAAGGGTTGGCGGCTGTGAATGGAGTCGCCAGTAAGTTGGTCAATATTCAGCCCAATGCAGACCCCTATTTGCGCTTACCCGCACAGAACTGGGCGACACAAGGAAAACCGAGTTGGAAGATCATCTCTGACTACGCCGGCATCACGGGTGCCAACCCGGTCAACCCCGGCAACAAGGAAGCTGCGGATGCCGCTGGCAAAGCTGGTCAGGGTAATTCCCCCAATCCGCCCGCTTGGTTTCTCCTGCACAATGCCGTGAAGGCCAATGGTGTGGTGTACGATCCCAGTTACGCGTTGGGACCTTTTGGTGACCCGAAACTTCACGAATTGGCAACCTTTGCCGGACGCATTTTCCGGCAAGGCGCAAACTGGCGTTTAGAACCGCTGCCCCCAGCGATGGCAACCCGGCCGACTTGGCTGATTTGATGCACTCCTACCAAGCAGGGGCTTTCCCTTAACCGATGTACCAAAGAAAGGATGATGCTAATGAACTTACGATTTCTTGGTTGGCGGTGGCTTGCAGTGCTCTCGCTGACGGTTTGCCTGTGCGATACCCTTCCGATTTTGGCTGCGGACGCAGAGGAATCAGACCCGTATGATGAACCA
>JANWVU010000052.1 GCA_025056465.1 Verrucomicrobiia bacterium
TGGGCCGTACACCAATTACACTGGCGGCCCGGTAACACAGGCTTCCTGGTTGCCCAGCGAGTTGATGGCGATGGTCTATCGCGCCCATACCGCTACCCAACCCATCTTCACCAATCGCGTTGAGGTGCCACGCCAAAACCCGCTCCAGATTGAAACACCGGCACGCCTGCAACGATTCCGTACCGGTGACCCAATTCGCATCACGGTGGACACGCGCGAGTGGCGCGATGTCACGCGCATGGAGTTTTATCTCAACACCACCAAGCTCGGCGAAAAAACCGATGGCGACTGGTCGTGGGACGTGACCTCGCTGCCGCCGCCCGGCGTCCACGCGATCATCGTGGTGGCCGAGGACGCAACCGGCACCCGGTACTCAGCCTACACCACCATTTTCGTCCACGACATCCCCACCACCGGCAACGTCTGGACTGGCCTGGCCGGTAACAGTCAGATGGGCGCCGACGCCAACTGGAGCCAGGGCACGGCGCATTGGGAATTCATCGAGAACGGCGCCGAAGACGCCCGCGATACCCGCTCGTTGCTGGTGTTCGATGGCGCCAACGCCAACAACCAACGCACGATTAGCAATAGCACCACGCCCACCGAGAACCCCACTTGCTGGGGCGTGCGCTTCCTACCGGCCCCAGGGACCAATGCGTTCACGCTGACCGGTTTTCGCCGCACACACCTCGGTGTGGCCGGCATCGTCAACCTCGACGACGATGAGCAAATCTTCAATTGGGGTCAGCTTTACGTCTCCGGCTCGCAAACCTGGGATGCGTTCGCCGGACCGCTGCGCATCGGCAACGGCGCCATGAACCGGCTGCGGCTCGGTTTTCGGGGCAGCAGTGCTCCGCGGTTGCAACCCGAAAACAGCGCATTGACCCTGACCGGCCCGTTCACCATCACCATCAACGCGCCCATTGATGGTCACGGCGCCCTGATCAAGGAAGGCACGGGTACGGTCATCCTCAACGGTACCAACTCGTGGACCGATTCCGACTGGCCGTGGACCATCGCCACGCCGCACGAGACGTTGCGGGTTCATCGCGGCACGTTGCGACTGGGATCCAACGCCACGTTGGCGGCCACCACGCGGGCGTTCATTGCGGCCGAGCCGTCCGCCACGCTCGATCTGAATGGTCGGCCGGTAACCTTCGGCAACCTCAACGGCGGCGGCACGCTCGCGTTGGGATCAGGCGGCGTGCTTACGTTGACTCACGAGTTCGTGAAATACAGCGCGGACGGATCCGTCATCAATGCCTACGTCATCCCGTCGAATTTCCGCGGGCGAATCACCGGCGGCACCACTGGCACCAACGCGCTGGTGTTGCAAAAAGGCGGTCGGAACCTCGCCACCACGCTGGCCGGTAACAGCGATTTTCTCGGACGCGTCCAGGTGCAAAGCGGCGACCTGTACGTCGGGCACGGCAACGCACTCGGTGCCGGTGGGATCGGCAACGAAACGTACATAGGCTCAAACAGTGTGTTGCGCTTGATCGGCACCAACATGGTCATACCGGAGACGCTGGTGTTTCTTGGGCAAAACCTCACTCAACTGGTCAACGAGCGCGGCTCCAACACCATCACCGGCCCGTTGATCTACCCGCACACCACCAGCCCGACGCTGACGGTGCGCAACGTGGCCTCCAACAGCGTGCTGACACTGGCCGGTGGGTTTGTCGGTGGTTCCGTCGCTGGGCAGGGCGTGTATCTGCGGTTGGAGCCGGCGGCTTTCGGCGCACGCATTGTGGCCGACGGTGGAATTACTGACGGCACGAACGGTGGGGTCGCGCGCGTGTTGGTGTCCCACGCATCGGCGCCGACCGGTGTGGTGCGCTTGTCCGGTACCAACTCCTACTCCGGTAGCACGATTCTGGTGCGGGGAACGTTGTGGGTCGGAGCGGACGCCCCGGCCACCGGCAATGGTGCGCTTGGGTCGTCAGCCGGTGGCAGCATCTTGTTGTCCCGCAGTGGAGACACGGTCACCAACGACACGATTGCATTGCTGACCGATGGCCCGGTTACCGTTGGGCGCACCATTGACGTGCGCAATTTCAACTCGGCCGGTACCACCACGTTGGGCGGCGCTTCACCGCATGAGTCGTTTTTCACCGGCCAGATTTTCATCAGTACGGAAGGTCGCAACGTGCAGCTTGCGGCCGCGCCCGGTGGCCGCGTGACGTTTGCCGGTCGGATCCGCGATGAGGCCGTGACCTCGTCGTTGACCGTGATCGGTCCCGGTACGGTGGTGTTGTCGTTCAACGGAAACACGTACGACGGCGGCACGGTGGTGGCCGGTGGGACGTTGCTGGTGGCCAACACCACCGGCTCGGCGACCGGCACCGGCGGGGTCACCGTGCAGAGCGGAGCGCGCTTCGGTGGCACCGGCGCCGTGTCGGGGTCGGTCACCTGTGTAAGCGGCGCACGGTTGGTGTTCGATCTGATCACCCCACCGGCTTCGCATGACCGACTGGACGTGGGCGGCGCGTTGACGCTCAACAACACGCCCATTGATCTGACGTCGTCCAACGGCGGGGCAACCACCGGCACGTATGTGTTGGTGCAGGCCGCCAGCATCAGTGGCACGCCCGGTCCCGTGAGTGCACCGGCCGGCTTGACCGGCACTGCCGCGGTCGTTGGCAACGAGTTGCGAGTGACGTTGACGCCGGTGCTGACCCCGCTGCAAGCGTGGCGGCTCCTGCATTTCGGCACCACCGAAAACGCCGGCAACGCCGCCAACTCGGCCGACCCCGATGACGACGGCGTGGCCAATCTGTTGGAGTATGCGCTCGGCACGGTGCCGACCGACCGTAACAGCGTGGTCGTACCGGCGCTGAGTACGTCGGCCAACCGGCTGCGATTGACGTTCACACCGTCCGTGGTGAATGGCTTGCGCTACCTCGTCGAGGCCACCGGCAACCTCGCGGGGTGGCCCGAACAAACCGACGTAACCAGCCTGCTGGCGCCCGGCGTTTCGTTTACCCACACCGACACGGTGGACATCGGAAGTGCTTCTCAGAGATTTCTGCGGCTCCGTGTCGAACCGCTATGAACACCAGCTCCACCGTCTCATTGCAGGACATCCTCGCGACTTTGCCCGCACGGGAACGGCCAGCAACGATTCCCGGCTTGATTGCGTTTTGGGATTTTCAGGGCTTTGGAACGCAGCATGAGGCTCGAGGAGTGTGCCCGTTCACGTTGGTGGAGCAACGCGGACCGATTGCGCGCGCTTCCGAAGGCGTGTTTGGGCCGCAGTCGCTGCGCATCGCGCACGGGCAATGGTTGCGGTTGCCACGGGCTGAATTGGGCGCGCTGAATATCCACGGCCACCGGCCGCTCTCGTTGATCGCTTGGGTGAAACCCGACAGTGACCGGTTGTGGCAGTTCGTGGCCGGTGTGTGGAACGAACGCGATCACCAACGTCAATACGCATTGTTTTTCAACGGCGCATGGCAGTACGATCATGTCGCCGGCATGCGGACGCCCTGTACGCGCCGCGCCCACGCCTATTTGTCGCGCGAAGGCGGTCATACGCCGGGGCATCCGGCATGTTTCTCGTATGCAACCGGCCAGACGGAGTTGCGGCCCGGTGCGTGGTATTGCCTGGCGCTCACGTACGATGGTGAGCAACTGGCCGTGCATGTGAACGGTCGGCTCGATGCGAATCCCCGCCACAATCCGCTGCCGTTCCCGGGGCCGATCTTCGACGGCGGGGCAACCGGGGCGGATTTCACCGTCGCTCAGCGTGCGATGGCGATGTGGCGGGAGTATCCGCACGGCGTGATACCGGTAGCGGAGGGATTTTCGGGACTGTTGGGCGGGCTGGCGGTGTATGATCGGGCATTGAGCGAGGAAGAGCTGGTTTCGCTGACGGGAGAGTTATCGCAGTAACTGCGGAGGTCGGCATGAGAATCGGGATTTTGACGTTTCATCACGTGGTCAACTACGGCGCAGTGATGCAGGCGTATGCGCTGGCGCGCTATGTGCGCGGGTTGGGGCATGCGGTGGAGACGATTGATTACCGGCCTGCGAAGGCGTTGGCGGCGTACGAGCAGGCGTTGTTCAACGGCAACCCGCATGAGAAAGAAAACCGGCAACGCGCGGCGCGGATTGAGGAGTTTGTGCGGTGGCGATTGTCATTGAGTCCGCAATCGTTTCGTACCCATGCCGGCTTTGCGCATTTGGATGGCCGGTACGACACCGTGATTGCCGGCAGCGACGAGATTTGGAACCTGAACTCAATTCGCGGATTCGATTCGGCATATTTTTTGGATTTTGCCGGCTCGGCGCAACGGATCGCGTACGCGGCCAGTTTCGGTTTCACGAACACCACCGGCGCGCATCGCGAGAAAATCTGCGCGTTACTGCGGCCGTTTCTGGCGATCAGTGTGCGAGATGCCAGCAGTCAACGGATCTTGCGGGAGGAATGCGGACTGACGGCGGCCAAGGTGTTGGACCCGACATTATTGCTCGATGGCTACGATGACCTGGCTGTGAGGCCGAAAGAGTCCGGCTTCATTCTGGTCTATGCCAACTGCACGGCGGCGGAAGCGAATTTCATTCGGCGGTTTGCGGAGCAGAGGGGTAAACCCGTGATTGCTGTGGCCTACCCGCTCGAGGGGGCGATCAATCGTTTGACACTGTCGCCGGAGGAATGGCTCGGTCATTTCGCGGCGGCGGATTATGTGTTCAACGGGTTTTTCCACGGGGTGGTGTTTTCGATCCTCTACCGGAAACCATTCACAGCATTCGCCTCGCCCCAAAAAATCGCGAAGATCGGTGATTTGCTGAATGACCTCGGGTTGTCGAATCGGATTGTGTTCACCGACCATTTGGACGGACCACTGCCCCCGGTGACGCTGGATTATGCGCCGGTTGAGGCGCGGTTGGCGTCGGCGGTTCGGTCATCGCGCACTTTTCTGCAGACGGCGTTGGCTCAAGCATCGGCCTGTGTCGTACCGGCGTGAGGAGCGATGAATGAGGCACGTCTCGTTGCAACCGCAACTGTTGCTCGCTGCGTATGACGATGCCCGGTGCGTGGCGCGTCGGCCGGTAAGCGCGTCGGAGACCACGCTGGATTTCGCGCGGGCGCGGTGGCGGTTGCGCTGGCAACGACGGTCGGTCTCGACCGAAACGGAGCGCTGGGAGTTGGAGGTGTGCGTCATGCAAGGCACCAGCGCCCCGTGCGCGGTGGGATTCGTCGTGACGATACCGGAATGGAGCAGCGAGCATTATCTCCTGATGCCGGGCGCGGTGTATGCCGGCAACCGATTTGAGTGCCGCAAACTGGTGTATTCGCCCCGGCATCCCGAAGCCGACTGCCGGCCGGATGTGCCGACGTTGATCACCGATATCCCGCGGTTGAACTACGGGGAGGGTCCGTCGCGGATTCAACTGCTGGCCGGTGGGATGAGCCGACCGGCTGTTGGTCTATTCGATCCACACGAACACAGCGCGTGGTTGGTGTTGAGCGCGGCACAGACGAAATGGGGTGAGGTGGGGTTCGACTTTGAGGAAAATGCCGAACGCACGGAAGCGGAGCTGCGCGTGACGGTGCCCGGGGTGCGGGAGCGACGGTACGTGCACATGCATGCGGATGCGGAATCACCGGATCGCGGGCGGGTGTTTGGCGCCGGCGACGAGGTGAGGCTGACGTTGGAGGTGCATTCATTCGGGTGTGCGGATGTGACGGAGTTGTTCGCGCGCTTGTTTGCGACCCGTCGTGTGTTGTTGCCGCCGCCCGTCCCGCCGACGGAGTTGCCGGCATCGGTGGCGTGGGGGTTGATCGAGGAGCATTACAACCGGGATTTTTGGTGGGAGGATGCCGGGTTGTATCGCACCAGTTTGGCCGATGGCTGGGGTCAAAACCCGTACGCGACCGGCTGGTGCGGTGGGGTGATTGCCGAGTACGCGTTGCTCGCCGCGGCGCGCGAGCCGGTAACTCGCCAGCGCGTCTACCGGCACCTGGGGCGCGCGTTGACGGAGGGAATTGCGCCCGGTGGCTTGTTCTATGCGAAGTTCAACAACGGGCGCTGGCAGAGTGATGGGGATGGCGATGCGGCGCGTCCCTGGCGGAAAAATCACACGTTGGTCCGACGGCAGGGGGATGCGCTGTGGTATGCGTTGCGAGCCATCGCGCTCTTGGAAGCGCGCGGCGAGAGCGTGCCGGCATCGTGGTTGGCCGGAACGCGCGCGGTCGCCGAGGCATTGGTGCGGGTCTGGCAGCGCAACGGTCAGTTTGGTCAGTGGGTGGATCAGTTCAGCGGCGAGGTGCGGGTAGGCAACTCGACCAGCGGCGCCTTGATACCGGCGGCGTTGGTCGAGGCGTGGCGACGGTTTGGGGAGCCGGCAATGTTGGCGGTGGCCGAAGAGAGTGCGACGTGGTTTTGCCGGCAGTTCACCCGGCGTGGGGTGACCACCGGCGGGCCGGGAGATTGTCTGCAGTGTCCCGACAGCGAGTCGAGCTATGCGTTGGTGGAGTCGTACGTGGCTTTGTGGGAGGCGCTACGGGACGAGGTGTGGTTGGAGCGGGCGACAATCGCAGCGCAACAGTTCGCCAGTTGGGTGATGCCGTATGATTACCGGTTTGGGGAGGAGACCGAGTTTGGTCGGTTGGGGATCAAGACCACCGGCACGGTCTTCGCCAATGCGCAGAACGCACACAGCGCGCCCGGCATCTGCACGCATGCGGGGTTGGGGCTGTTCAAGTTGTTTCGGGCAACGGGCGATGTGCGATACCTGGACCTGGTGAGTGAGATCGCACGGGCGCTGCCGCAATTTGTATCGCGCGCGGATCGGCCTATTGTGGCATCGGATGGTCGGCAGTTGCCGACCGGTTGGATCAACGAGCGGTGCAACACTAGCGACTGGGACAACAACCGTGGCGGAGTGTTTTGGGGACCGTGCTGGTGCGAGGTGTCGTTGCTGCTCACCGTGGCAGATCTACCGGGGATTTATGTGCGCGGTGACGACAGTATCGTCGGGGTATTTGATAATCTTGAGGTGAGTCGCACCGCAGACGCGGTGCAAATCAAGAATCCAACCCGATTTCCCGCAGGCACGATGGTCCAGGTAGAAGTCACGGAGGATGGTCGGGAAAATTCAACGGGCGATTGCTTGGTGCGCACGGTGCCGGTAGCCGTGGCCAGCGGGGAAGCGGTGTTGTTGTCGCTCCGTGAGAAGGGACAGTTGGGCGGTGCTCGGGTACCGCGACCGGTTGCCCAAGGAGGAGCTGTGCGTGTGATTGAGCGCGAATAACTAAGGAAAAGAGAAAGGAGAGGAGCGATGATCAATGCGACGAAATGGTTCGTGTTGGCGATGTTGGTCGCCGCGGGATGCCTGCCGGCTTTGGCTGGAGTGACCGTCTCTGCAACGGATGCGGAGACGAATGTGTTCTCGGAGGGAAATTTCGAGACGCTGACGGCCGGTGGGACGTTGAAAGGATGGGATGTGCCTCATCCAAGTTGGTTGGAAAAGGTGGGTGGCCGAATTGAGGTGATGAGCGAGGACGGCACGAATCATTTTGTGAGGGTCTCGTCAACCGATGCAAAACAAATCGTTCGCATTGGGAAAGACCTGCCGGTGCAACCGGAGTGGAAGAAGTTGAAATGCTCCATCCGCATCCGCGCCAGCAACCTGAAGCTGGGCGAGCCAACGTGGGCCGCGGCCAAATCCCATTTCATCAACGTGGACGAAAAAGGCGAAAAACTGAAAGGCACCCAATGGTATGCAGCCGGTGTGGTCGCCGACACCGACGGTTGGGTGGAGAAAACCGTCGTGATTGAGGTGTCGCCTGAGGCGAAGGCGGTGCGGGTGTGGCCCGGGTTGTATTGCGCCACGGGTACGATGGACTTTGACGACATCCGGATCGTGCCACTCGAATGAAAGGTTTTTGTTGGCTCGTCGCTGTCCCGCTGGTTCTCGGTTCGGCGACGCTCGCGAACTCCAACGGTTTGGGTTGGGGAGCAGAACCGGTTGAGGAACTCAGTACCACGCGCGGCCGAATTTGTCTGAACGGCGTGTGGGAGTTTTTGCCGGCAGAGGGTCCGGCCGTGCGAGAGCCGGTCGGGCAATGGGGTTTGATTCCCGTGCCCGGAGCCTGGAACAATCACGGGGCGTTTCCTCCCATCATTTCGCGCGGTAGTGGCGAGGCGTGGAATAACTTCGATGGAAATGCCGCACGGGTGTGGTATCGGCGCATGCTTCACATTCCGGCAGCGTGGGCGGGTCGAGCGATTCTGTTGGACGTGCGGCGAGTGAGCACGGATGCAACGGTGTACGTCAACGGCATCGAGTGCGGCACGATCCCATGGCCCGCCGGCACCGTGGACATCACGCGCGCGGTCCAGGCCGGTAAGACCGCGACCTTGCTGATGAAGGTGGTCGCGGTCGATAACGAGAAAGAGGTGCTCCAATTCATGGGGCATGATCAGATCACCGTCCAGAAGGCGAAACTCGATGCACGGGGATTGATCGGCGAGGTGTTTTTGTTGAGTCGGCCGCGCGGCCCACACGTAGCCGACGTGTTTGTCCAGACCTCGACGCGCCGGCAGGAGTTGGCGTTGGATGTGGAATTGGCGGGCGTGACCCAGCCGGGCAAGGTGCAGTTGGTGGCGCAAATGCTCGACGAACGCGGTCAGGAAGAAAAGCGGTTCGAGGCCGAGGCCGAGGCGCGGCCAGAACAACCGCGGTTGCGTGTGGCGTGGTCTTGGCCCGATCCACGATTGTGGGATGTGGGCCAGCCGAATTTGTATACGTTGCGGTTGCAGGTTCGTGGTGCGGGGATCAACGATGAGTACACGCAGGAGTTTGGGTTTCGGGAATTTTGGATCGAGGGCAAAAAATTTTTCCTCAACGGCTCGGAGATTCGGCTACGACCGGTCATGGTGCCGCATGAGGAGTGGAGCACGCTCGGCGGCAACGTGGCTGGTATCGACGGCGTGATTGCCGGCTTGATGAGCGCCGGGTTCAACTTCGGGGAACACTGGCCATTTGATCACGATCGGCGTGGTCGGGTGCATTTTCGCGAGTTGTGGGCTGAGCGGGCGAGTCGCGCTGGTTTTCTTTTGGCGGGGTGCGCGTTGCGGATGAACGGTTACATTAGCGGCCCCAACTGGACGGTCCGCACCTGGGACGAGGACGACAATCGCGAGCGCTATCTTGCGCGGATGAGCGATGAGTTGCGTCGCTATCGCAACTACCCCGCGATTGTGATGTGGGTGACGAGCGGAAATTTCTTTGGGCACAGTCTGGACCAAGACCCGCGTTACATCGGCATGACCGGATACAGTGCCAACAACGAGTTCCGCTTGCGGGCACAAGTGGGACAAGAGGGATGTGCGATGATTAAGTCGGTGGATCCGACCCGACCGGTGATGACCCACCACGGATCGTACGTGGGTGATGTGCACACAGTGAACATGTATCTGAATTTCATCCCTCTGCAGGAGCGGGAAGAATGGCTGAGCCACTGGGCTAAACATGGCGAATTGCCGTTCATGCCGGTGGAGTTTGGCACGCCGCTGCATTGCAGTTTCATGCGGGGTCGGGCGGGGTTTGCGCATGCGGTCACGAGTGAGCCGCTAATGACGGAGTTCAGCGCGATCTACCTGGGCCCTGAAGCCTACCGGTTGGAGACGTCCGATTATCGCCGCGAGATTCGCGCGCGATTCGAGAGTGGTCAGAAATACGAGAACTGGCAAGGCAATGTTGCGTTGGAAGGCGCGCCGGCGTTTCAGGAAATTCAACGGCTGTTCATCCAAAACACGTGGCGCAGTTGGCGCACGTGGGGAATCACGGGCGGTATGATCCCGTGGGCGATGGCCCACGGCTGGCATGATGGCGCACTAGGGCGTGAAGAGGTACCGGCACCACCGCGTCAACCCGGCCATCGCGGAACCCATCGGGAGAAATTGCGCAAAGGACATTTGTTTTATCTGCGGCCGGAGGGCACGGCGGAGATTCGGCCCGCAGCCCACGCGTTGCTGGGCAACAACCGCGCAACCTTGGCGTGGATTGCGGGCCCAGCCGAGGCGTTTACGGCAAAGGATCATAATTTCGCTGCGGGCTCGACGGTGCGAAAACAAATCGTGTTGCTAAACGACGATCGCGTTCCGCGCGCATACGATGTCGAGTGGGCGGTTGAGGTTGGCGGCGAGGTCGTGGCTCGAGGCGCCGATCACGGCACACTGTCGGTGGCAGAAACGCGCTTCGTGCCGCTCACCTTCACGCTGCCGAAACGAATTGGTACGGACAAGGTGGAGGGACGAATCCGGCTCAACGGTACGATTGGAGGGCAACGGCACACAGACGCGTTTGCATTTCGCGTTTTCGCGCCGATGCCGAAGTCCAAGGGCAAACTTGCAGTGTTTGATCCACTGGGCGAGACCACCGCGATGTTGCGGATGCTCGGGTATGAGGTGGAGCCGGTCAGTGCCAAAAGCAAGGTGATCGTAATCGGGCGCAAAGCGTTGTCCGAGCGTCACGAATTGCCATTTGCTCTTGATTCCGTGTTGCAGCAAGGGGCTCGAGTGATCGTCATGGGGCAGGACCCTCGTTGGATGCAGCATGCGCTGGGATTGCGCACGGCGCCATTTCCGGCGCGGCGAGTGTTTCGCGTGCAAGCAACGCACCCTGTGGTAGCTGGACTTGATGATGAGGATCTACGGGATTGGGCCGCGGTTAGCACATGGGTGGAACCGTATCCCCATTGGCAAGGGTTTGAGGATTTGCCAACTTACGGATGGCGTTGGGGCAACCGCGGGGCGGTGTCGAGCGCGCCCATCGAAAAGCCGCACCGGGGAGGCTGGCGTCCCATCCTGGAGTGCGAGTTCGATCTCGCATACACCCCGCTGATGGAACTTGATTATGGGGCGGGACGGCTGGTGATGTGCACCCTAGATTTGGAGGATCAGGCACGGAGCGACCCAGCAGCCCGTCGTTTGGCTCGGCAATTGTTTGAGTACTTGCGCAACGCGCCGATTCCGCCCAAAGCCGCGGCGGTGGTCTTCACCGGTGGCGAGGACGACGCTCGGATGTTGGAATTTCTGGGCGTGGACTTCCACCGGGGCGATGTGCCGCCGACCAGCGGGCTGTGGGTCTTGGGCACGACCGCCAACCCCAGCGCAACCGAGGTGGATGAGTTCCTGCAAAAGGGCGGCAAGGTGTTGTACCTGATTCGTGAACAGGATCGGGAGCGGGTGCAAAACTTTGCCGGCTCACTCAACCCGCCCGCGTGGCCGGAGTGCGCAGGGTTGAGCGCATCAGATTTGCGCTGGCGCACCACGTTTGTGGGGTTGCTGTTGAAGCCGGTCGCGGGCTTGGAAATTGGGGCCGATGGTCTGTTGGGCCGGCGGAGCGTGGGAAAGGGCGTGGCGATGTATTGCCAAATCGATCCAAATTACCTGCCGGCCGACGAACTAACATACTTCCGCTACACACGTTGGCGTCAAACACGGGCGTTGTCACAGATACTGGCCAATCTGGGTGCTACGTTCCGCCAAGACCGACGGTTCGTGGAGTTGGTGCAAGACCCCGAGCATCCAGTCTTCCTCGATGGAATTTGGGAGGTGCAACTGACGCAGCGGTTCGAGGAAAGCCTGAAACGGGTGTGGAATCGGGACCCCGGTATGAGCGAGCGGGCGGCGGCTTTGGTTCAGCCGGATTGCGCCGATGCTCAGTGGGAGTTGCGACCGGTGCCGGCGTTAATGGAAAGCTACGGCGGCCCGTGGGCCACGGCGGACGGCGAAGCAGTGTTTCGGAAAGTAGTGGAGCTACCGGCAGCGTGGGCCGGTCGGGATTTGTATTTGTCGATTGGTCGGGTAGACGAAAGCGACATCACATTTTTCAACGGCGAGGAAATCGGGCGCACGAAAAACTGGGAGGCAACTCGCGGTTATGTCGTTCCCGGCCGTCTGGTGCAACCAGGGCGCAATGTCATTGCTGTGCGCGCCTACGACGAGGGAGTTTGCGGTGGACTGATCGGCCCTCCCGAGCGGCTTTATCTGGTGCTGCGATCCGATGACAAAGAATTCTACCACCCAGACTATCTCGATGACCACAAGCTCGGCGACAATCCCTACCGGTACTATCGCTGGTGAACCGCAGTCGCCAGCACCGCTGTCCTACCGGTTTGACGACAAACGACGCGTAATTCGGATTACTCGGCCCGACTTGCCGGCGCCATGGATCAACTATCTGTCCAACGGCATGTTGCACGCGTTTGTGTCGCAGGCCGGCGGTGGGTTGGCGTGGTGGAAAAGTCCGCTGAAGAATCGGCTCACGCGGTATCGACAGTACAATCTGCCTCTGGACTCGCCCGGTTTTTACGTGTACGTGCGGGAGTCTACCGGCATCGTTTGGTCGCCGACGTGGCGGCCAGTTGAAACGCCGCTCGACGACTGGTACGCGGAGCATCAGCCGGGACTCACGCGTTTCGCGGGGCGGCATGGCAAGCGGGAGGCGCAGCTCGAGTTATTCATCGGGCCGGATGCCAACGCGCTGATTTGGGATTTAATGCTCCTCAATCACGATGAAGCACCGGCAACGCTGGACGTGTTTGGATACGTGGAGCTGAGTTTATTGGACTGGAAACAGGACACGGATTGGGCCTGCTACGTGAAACATAACCTGCAGGTCACGCACGACAAAGAGTCCGACGCGCTGATTTATTTGTACCGTCATTTCCATTTCAACCCGCACCTGGCCGATTGCCCGCTGGTATATTTTGCGACGACAGAGCCGGTGGTCAGTTTTGCCGGCGACCGCGATGCGTTCATCGGCCCCTACCGGACCGAGAAAAACCCCGTCGCCTTGGAACACAACAATGCCGGCAACCAGGAGAACTTCTGCGGTGATCCGTGTGCGGCGCTGCACTGCAGGGTCCGTGTCCCGGCAGGCGGGACGAAACGCCTCCAATTCTTTCTCGGCGGAGAACCGCAGGCCATCGTCGAGTGGCCGCGTGCGTTAACCGCTGCGCGCGCCACGATTGCGCGCCTGCGCGGGGCGGGTGAGGTGGACCGCCTGAAGTCCGCGCTGGCCGCATGGTGGGAAGAGCATTTGGGCGTGTTGCAAGTTGAGTTACCGGATGCCGACGTGGCGCGGCAGATCAACATTTGGACGCCGGTGCAATGCGTTCATACCGGGCGCTACTCGCGCTCCATCAGTCAACACGCCGCAGGGGTGCGCACACTAGGTTATCGGGACACCTGCCAAGACATGCTCGCGGTGCTGTACCGGCAACCGGGGTGGGCGAGCGAGGTGTTTCGGTATCTCGTGTCGCAACAATATGAGGACGGACACGTGCCGCATCAGTGCAACCCGGTGGAGCGGTTACCGGCCGATCCCAAGGTGCATATTGATAATCCGCTTTGGTTGGTGATGTTGGCGCACGCATTGTGCGCAGAAACCGGTAACCTCGCGCTGCTGGAGGAGCGTTTGCCGTGGTTGTCGGCCCGCGACAGTCTCAGCGCCGTCGGCGAGGCGACGGTGTGGGAGCATTTGTTGCGGGTCGTGGACTTCATGGAGAGCAACCTCGGTGTGCACGGCATCCCCTTGATTCATCACGGCGACTGGAACGATTCGATTGGGAAATTTGCGCGACGCGGCCGCGGTGAGTCATTGTTTGCAGCCCAGCAATATGTTTATGTGTTGCGGTTGTTGGCAGATCTCGCTCGACACCGCGGAGATGAGGCAACCGCGGTGCGATTGGAACGGTTGCGAACCAAGCAAGAGACGGCCATCCTGGCATGCGGTTGGGATGGCGAATGGTGGCGGCGCGGGTATGACGATGACGGTCGGCCCATTGGTTCGGCGGAGTGCGCGTACGGCAAAATCTGGCTCAACACACAAAGCTGGGCCGTCATCAGCGGAGTC
>JANWVU010000053.1 GCA_025056465.1 Verrucomicrobiia bacterium
CCCCGACCGACCACGACGGCCCCCACATCCCTTGTCGAGGTGAATCACCTCTTGCGCCCGCCCAACATGAGAGCACGACCCTTTCGTGAAGCGGTCGCTCACTACCTGGCCGCACGCATCCGAGATTACCTCAGCGAATCTTCAGACCATCGGCTGAACGATGTTTTGGTCTTGGTGCGCAACCATCATGAGTTGAGCGCGATGACCGCTGCGCTTGAGAAGGCGAAGATTCCGGTGGTCAGCGCCGGTAGCCTCACGTTCCAGCGGTACCCGGAGGTGCTGGACACGCTCAACCTGCTCATCGCGTTACACCATCCCGGTGACTCACTCGCCGTTGGCGCGGTGTTGCACAGTCCCATCGTGGGTCTGACCGGCTCCGAAGTCGTCACGCTGCTGGATGCCATTGGTTCCACCGCGCGCGTGTTTGATTCCAACGACGCGCTGCCGCAAACGCTGCCGACCGCTGCCTGCCAACGCATCGAGCAACTGCGGCGTCTTCGTCGCCAACGCACCGAACTTCCGCTGACTGATTGGCTCACCTCCTTGCGCATGGTAATTCCGTTCGCCTCTTACGCCCTGCACGACCCCGAAGGGAAAGGCCAGTTGCGCATCGAATCCGTGCTGGCGGCATTTCAACAAATCGTTGAGCAAGGTCGTATCTCACCGCTGGTTTGGCTCTGGGAGGAACGTGCTCGCCCCCAACGAGTGGATCGCGACGACGGGCGACTCAGCGAAGACGTATCGCTCACCGACGAGTCCGCCGATGCGGTCCGCGTCATGACCATTCACAAAGCAAAAGGACTCGAGGCAAAATTCGTCATCGTGTTTCTTTGGAATTCCGTCCTAAATTCAAGGAATCGCCGAAGTCACTCGGTCCTCGACCTCACTGACCCCACGGGCAAAAAATTTCAGGAGTTTCAATTGCACTGGGGCAACCTCACCATCCAGTCTGATCAATACGAAGCCGCGCGGAAAACCGACAATCACCTCGACGACCAGGAATCCATCCGCCTGGCTTACGTTGCTGCCACGCGTGCACAACAACGCCTGCTCATCATCCACCAGCCCGGCGAAAACATCACGCCGCCGACCAGTTCCGTGGCGGAAACCTCTTCCGTCGAACTTTCGCAAAGCATGACGGTTTCAGCCTCCATGCCAGCAACTCCGACGGCCGCGCTCGATCCCCAACGCTACCGCGACTACTGGTTGCCGCGTTGGCAGCGCGCCGCACAACCTCCCCCGCCGTTGTGGCAACATCCCAGCGTCTCCGCCGACGAACCGGATCGCGATCTCGACCACGAACTACCGGAACATGTCGCCGCTCGCATTCGGCTCGCCAGGCAGGACGCATTGGTTGCCGGTGAGTTGGCCCACCGGTATCTGCAGCTCCATCTGCTCGACACCGCGTTCGATGAAACCAAATGGCAGCAGCTCCTTGCAATCAGTCAGCACCCATTGCCCTCGGAAAAGGCCCGCGCGCGGGCACGAGCCGCTCTCGAACGGTTCTACCGCTCGTCCTACCGGCAACGGCTCCAAACCGCCCGTGTGCTCGCTCGCGAAATCCGATTCTACCTCGCCCACCATGATGAACGCTGGACCGGCGCCATGGACTTGTTGTTGGAGGAAGCCGACCGATTGCTCATTGTGGACTTCAAACTGTCACCCCCACAACACCCATTACCGGAACCCTACAAGCGCCAGCAACGCATCTACGAAGCCGCCCTCCGCGCCCAATTCCCCAACCGCCCCGTCGCAATGGAATTCTGGTGGCTGGAGTAGTGACCTCAACTCGTCGCTACGCATAGACACTGCCGTCTGAGAAACTTTCCGCATACTGATTGTGGCGACGGTGTGAAGTTGATCTCGCCCTGCGTTGGTTTGATTCCTTGGCCCGGCCTGACGCGGTTCAACGCTAGTCACTCACGGCCAGCGATAATGCGGGTATGCATGTCAACAGGGCGCGACTCGCCGTCGGTGCTGCCGGCGATCTGTTGCGCAGTTTGCATTTCGCACGCCGTGGCCAACCCGCAATTGGACGGTGGGGGCACTGAGGCAAGCGCAGAAACAACAAGGGCGCCTTGCTCGCGATGCGGCCCGATGCTTAGAGCTTAGAGTTTGCCGGGTCTGCACCTCGCCTTTACACTGCCGCGGCGTGAAGGCGGTTACCGCAGAGCAGATGCGTCAGCTCGACGCGCAGACCATCGCCGCCGGCACATCGGTGGACGAGCTGATGGAACGTGCGGGTGCGGCGGTGGCGCGAGCCGTTGGCCGGTGGCTTAGCATACCGGCTACGCCCGACCGACCGATCGTGGTTTTTGCCGGTAAGGGTAACAACGCCGGCGATGCGTTCGTCGCCGCCCGTCATCTAGCACAGGCCGGTCACGCGGTGCAGCTCGTGATGTTGTCACGACGTGAAGAGTTGCGGGACGCGCCGTTGCGCAATTTGCGCCGATTACACAATCTCAAAAACCTCGAGCTGTTCACTTGGGATCAGGCCATCGGTCCCAAGTCCAAGCTGGCCGCTCGACCTGCCGTTGTCGTAGATGGCTTGCTCGGGATTGGCCTGAGCGGTGAGGTGCGGGAGCCCATCGCCTCCGCGATTCGCCGCATCAACGAGCTACCGGCGCCCGTGGTCGCAGTGGACGTCCCATCGGGGTTGGGTACCGGCTGCTGTGTGGGTGCTGCGCTGACGGTAACGTTTGGCCTGCCCAAGATCGAACTGCTTCGCTACCCTGATGAGGTCGGCCGCATCGAAGTGGTGGACATCGGGCTGACCGGTAGCGTCGAGAGCGACGTCGAAATGATCGCTCCAGCGGATGTGCGCCCATCGTTTCCGCCGCGCCGTCGCTCCGCACATAAGGGCGACTTCGGGCATCTGCTAATTGTTGCCGGTAGCGTGGGATTTACGGGTGCGCCCGTGCTGTGTGCGATGGCTGCCGCGCGGGCTGGTGTGGGGTTGGTCACGCTCGCCGTGCCGCGCGAAATCTACCCCATCGTGGCCTCGCAATGTCCCCCCGAAGTGATGCCGCGTCCGCTTGAGAATCTCGATTACGCTCGTTTCGACGCGATTGCTGTTGGCCCCGGTATTGGTCGTGAGGTGCCGTGGTTGCCGCCGCTGATTCGCGACAGTAACCGACCGTTGGTGCTGGATGCTGATGCGCTTAATTTTTTGGCCAGTGACTTGAAATTGCTGAAGTCCGCGCAAGCGGTCCTCACACCGCATCCGGGTGAAATGGCGCGGTTAATTGGCCAACCGGTCCGCGACCGATGGGAGGTTGCGCGCGCTTTTGCCAAACAACACAATGTGACCCTGGTGCTCAAAGGTGCGCACACCGTGGTCACCGACCCGACCGGCGTGCTGTGGGTCAACGCTACCGGCAATCCCGGCATGGCCAAGGGGGGTATGGGCGATGCGCTAACCGGTATCCTCGGCGCTTTTTTGGCTCGGGGGCTTGCGCCGCTTGAGGCCGCTAAAGCTGCCGTGTACCTCCACGGCGTTGCCGGGGACCTAGCGGCCGAGGCGCTGGGGCAGGAAGCGCTGCAAACCACCGATCTCATCGCTCAGCTTCCCGCTGCATGGCAGTCGCTGGCTCGAGCATGATGCAACCGGGGCCGCGAACAGGACGCGCGGGGAGATGCGTTACACGTTGTGCCCTGTGATCTCAGGGACGGACCTGGATGCGGTAGAACTTGGTGTTGGGTGAGGCGTTGGTGTCGCCGAAACTGGTGAGCGTGCCAGCAGCCGGTAAGGGAGCGCTGTTGAGTTTTTGGTAGGCGGCGCCGGTCAGGTTGGTGGTGGCCCACGCGTCATAGAATTTACCGGGTACGCTGGTCCAGGTGACGGTGGCGGTGTTGCCGACGCGCACGATGTTGGTGATGCGGAAGTAATCGTTCGGGTTGTCGGGATTGGTGCCAGCAACCGACTCGGCCAGGTCGGTTTGGCCGTCGCTGTCGGGGTCGGCGTTGGGGTTGTTCCAGACGAGCGGATTGCGGAACAGGTGTTCCCAGCCATCGTTCATGCCGTCACCGTCGGTGTCGGCATGATGAGGATTGGTGCCGAGGGCCAGCTCCTGGCAATTGTTGAGGCCGTCACCGTCGGAATCCTGACCGCACTCGTCCACAACGAGGCTGATGCCGAAGCTGAACGCGGTGGCGGTGCTCTCCAGCTCGACCTGATGCGTTTGAGCCTGGTTGCGCATGCGGAAGGAGAGATTGCCACCGGCACCGTCGTCGGTGGCGTTGGCGTTGTAGACCGTGTTGGAGCGGCCGGTGCCGGTCAGCAGGATGGTAGCGGTCGTGCGCGCGAAGTCGTTGGAGTGGGTGAGACTGATTTGGTTGTTGGTGACAATGAGTGGGCTGAGATTTTTCTGACCATCGAGCACAAGGTGGTAGAGGTCGGGGGCAAGGCCGTGGCGTACGTAAAGTCTGCTGACCGGTCCGCTGAGTTGGTAAGCGGCGTGGAGCGCGGTGGAATCTGCGGCGAGAGTGATGGTCTTGGTAATGCGCCCGTCACTGCTGGTGAATCGCCAACCGGTGCCAGTCGGCGCGCTGGCGACGGTGTAGAGGTCGTTGACGTAGCGGGTGGAACCGAAGCCGGTGGCGTTGGTCACCGCGAACCAATCCTTGAACGCGGAAGTCCGGTAGGCGTGTGGCTGGAGCGGGTTGCCGCTCATGTTGGTGTCGCCCTCTTCCTCGGTTTCGTAACAAGGTGAGCTGACGAGGTTGCCGAGGACCTGCACGGCGTTGGGTGAGGACGGATCCCGCGCGAAAGCGGCGATACAGCGTCCGCCAATTCGCTCAAACACCGCCCAGACGCGATTGTTGGAAAGGATGTATTCTTGTTCACCGTCGTGGTCCACGTCGAGGGATTGCGCTACCGGGTTGGGCCCTGGATTGGAAGCGGCCCAGGCGGCGGCGCGCGCGACGATACCGGCTTGGCGGGTTTGGCGGGAGTTGGGTTTGGCAGCGAACAATGCCAGCGTGTCGAAGCCGGTAGTGTCCGGATATTTGTAGTCGCCGGTGGAGAATCGCTCGATGTTGTTGTTGTCTTCGTCGTGGTAGGCCGTCTCAAAGATGCCGTGCAGGTAAACCAACGCGGCAAGGTTGCTGGCAATGCCGGTGGTGGCGCGCACATCGGCCCATGCGTCGGCCAGCACGGTGCCGTTGGTGAGCACGTGACCGAGCCGCTTGGAGCCGAACACTGAGGCGCGCAATGGTGGGAACTTGTTGAAGAAACTCTCCTCGGCACCCGGTAAGCCGAACCACCAGTTGTCGTAATGCAAGCGGGTGTTGTGGCGGATGAGTTCTTTGGCTTGCTGGTTGAAGTTGGTGGTACCGCGTTCGACGACGAGCGGCCAATCGCCACTGGGTCCGTGGATACGACCATCGTTGTTGATGTCTTCGAGGCCGGTGCCGAATTTGTCGAGGCGGACGGGTTTGATCCACGGATGATTGGCGATCCAGCGGAAGTTGAGGTTGAGTCGGTCGGGGTTGTTGTTGCCGCCGCCGATGCCGCCGGCTTTCTCCCAGTCGTCGCCGAGGATGACGAGTTGGTCGCGGCCGCTGCTGAGGGCTTTGCGGATGAGCACTTGGCGCAGGGCGTGAGTGAGACCGAAATCGGTGTTGAAATACATCTGGTCGGAGGCGCCGCTGATGAAGAACGCGCGCATGCCGTTGAGTCGGTTGATGCGATAGCCGTCGTCGCCGAGGGCCGTCTGGCGGCCGTTGCCGAAACCGTAGAGTTGTTCGCCCCACCACCAGAGATGCACCATTTGATCGAGGATGAGGAAGTTGTGACCGCTGTGGGCGGCGAGGTCGGAGAGGGTTTTGCCATCCACGACGCGTTCGGCGAGGTAAAGCGGCGAATCGGCGGTGACGGCGGTCGGGCCGAAGGTGCGGCGCAGGATTTCGTTTTGGAGCTGGATACCGGTGCGGTTGACGCTGCCGGTGAAGTACGGCGCGATGTGGTCGGCAAACATGCCGGTGACCAACGAGACCTTGCCGGTGTTGAGCAAGGAAGCAATGCGTTGGACAAACTTCACTCCGTCGCGGGAGCCGGTGGGGTCGAGTGCCGGGTCGGTGCGCGCCCACAGCATGGCGGAGAGCAACGACCCACTAATGTGAAGGTTGAGCGGAATCCCGAAGACCTCGGCGGATTCCAATGCGCGATAGTAGCCGGTGGGTTGGTTGCCCGGATCCAACGGTGCGAAGGTGCCGGTGAGGGTGCGGACGGTGTGGTTGGAAATGAGATTTTGGATGATGCTGCCCGGTAGGATGGCTTGGTGGCCGTGTAGGAACACGGCGAGTTTGGCGGTGTTGGGGCGGTTCGTGACGGTAAGACTGCCGTGATAGCTGCTGAGGTTGACCGGGGTGTGGTTGATGGATGTGAACCAATACTTGAGGGTGTCGTTGGGCGGAGGTGGGTTATCGCTTTCGGGGATGTCGTCGTCGTAGATGGTATCGGTGATGTCGCTACCGGGTTTGGGCGTGTCGCCAGGGCAGCGAGCTGAGCCGGTGTTGCACGTGCCGTCTTTGGTGGTGAACACTTGGAATTGCAGCGGCGACGCGCCGTCCCAACCGGCATCCAGCAGGGCCTGACGCGCGATGGCGATTTCAACGCTGTCCAGGTCGCCGCGGTAGTAGGCGCCGCGGAAGCCATTGCCGGTGGGGTTGTAGCCGCGCGCTTGGAATTGTCCGAGCGGACTACCGGGCAACTTGACGTAGCAGCGACCGAAGCTGGATTCGTAGGCGGCGACCACGACTTCCCAGCGCATTTCGGTTTTGGTGTCGATGTCATCGGGCAGTTGGATTTCGCCGACGTTCGGGTTGCCGGTATCAATCACGATATAAACATCGAGGAAACCTTGCTCGGCGTTGGCGCGCAGGTCGTGGAAGTCCACGCGGAAGTAGTAGTTGCCATCGAGTCCGCCATCACGGGCGTAAAACGCCACGATGTCGCGGGACCAGTCGTACCCGTCCCACCATGGATAAACGTCACGCTGGCGACGTAGGAACCCGGCACCGTCGTATTCGTCGAGGGCTTTGAGGTCGTCCACGGTCCAATCTTGGAACTCCTCGTACCAGACGACGCCACCTGCGGTGCCGATGACCGGGCCGGGGCCGATGCGAATGGGGTTGGCGACGAGCGGGGGGATGTTGTTGGGTTTGCGCGGGTCGGTGTTGTTGAGGAACTCGGTGAGGTTGTTGACGCCGTCGTTGTCGGGGTCACCGTTGGCGCCATGGTCGGGATTGCCGGTGGCACCGGTGCGGAAGTTGACGAACCCGTTGTCGAGTGGTTCCAAGCCGTACTGCACTTCCCAACCATCCGGCAGGCCATCGCCGTCCGAATCGGTGAGCAGCGGGTCGGTCTCCTGCAACACCGCGTTGGGGTATTGCGCCCAGAGCGCGGTGCGATGGATGGCGCGCGATTTTTGGTTGGTGAGGTTGTTGCCGATGTGCGGGATTTGAGCGTAGGCAAGCTGCGCGGTGATGACGCCGCTGCACGGCAGCGAGGCACAATTGATCAATGCGACATCCACGTAGCCGTTGCGGTTGAGGTCCTCGGTGCCGTCGAGGAGGTTGTCGCCGTCGGAGTCGGCCGTGTTGGGATCGGTCTCCAACCAAACGGCGTTGGGGTATTGGACGGCAACGGCGGCGCGATCAATGCGCGCGGTGGTGCGAATGGTGGGCGGGAACTGGATGATGCTCGTGGCGACACCGGCGGAGTTGGTGAGGGCAATATCCACGCGCCCGTTGCGATTGGCGTCCTCCACGCTATCTATGAGATTGTCGTAGTCGGTGTCGGGGTTGTTCGGATCCGTGACCGTGCCGCGAATCAAATCGGTGCGCGCCGAGTTGAGGTTGAAGCCCGGTAGGCTGCTGTTGTCGGTGGTGTTGAACCGCGGCGGGTCGGCATCGGCGATGAAGTTTTTGAACCCGTCGCCGTTGGTATCGGCGCTGAGATTGGTGTTGGTGGCGATGGAACTTTCGAGGCCCAACTCCAGCGCATCCGGCAAACCATCGTTGTCGCTGTCGGGGTTGAGCGGGTCGGTCTTGCCGGTGAAGAAGGCCACATGGACTTCGCCCTGCGTCCAATTTTCGGGCTGTGTGCTGGGCAACGGGATAACGACGGTTTCGGCATAATCGGTCAGGCCATCATCGTCATCGTCGTCGTCGTTGGGGTTGGCCGGTACGATTTGGCGTAAGACAACGGCTGTGGTGCGGAAGGCGGTGTTGGAGCCGCCACCGGTGGCATCGGCCCGAATGGTGAACACGCCTTCAAACAAATTCGTCCACAGGAAATTCCAGCGCAGGGCTTGGCCGACGAAGTTGGTGTCGAGCACGGCTTTGCCGCCGCTGAAAACGTTGGTGGTGATGTTGAAACTGATGTTGACGTTGGTGACGGTGAGACTCGTTTCGGTGATGATTGTGAACTGCCGTTCTTCGGGCGTGGCGTTGGTTTTGTCCGGTAGGACGATGGTGAAGGGAGAACGGCCGGCGTCGTCGGCGGCGGGCGGGTTGATGATGTTCACACCGATGCCGGTGAGCACGACGTTGACGAGCCGCGAGGCTTGCAGCGCGAGGCCCTGCCCGTTGTAGAGCACTTCGATGAGGTGCTGGCCGGCGCTCATGCCGCTCCAGTTGAATCGCAGGTCGCGTCGGCCGCTGCCACAATAACTACCGGTCAGCAAATAATTTGGTGAGCCATCGGGCCGGTAGCGTGGTTGAACGGCGCCATCAATTTTGATGGTGAAGTTTTCCAGATCGGTACCGAGCGAGTCGGTGAAGCAAATGACGATTTGGTAGAAATCGTTTTGGTCGAGGAAAATGGTCTCGCCGTCGGTGGCCGGGAATGCGATGTCGAGCCGTTGCGGAGGCGCGGCGCAGTTAACGGTGCGAGTGAGGATACCGACGCGGTTGGTGAAGGTAGCCGTGGACGCTTCTTTGAGGCGAACAGTGATGGTCGCCGTCCCGCTAGCCGGTACCGCGACATAGTTGAAGCGGTATTCGAGCGGGAAGTTGGGATATTGCTGGTTGAGCCCGGGGAACGGGAAGACCTGCCGGGCTTTGGCGAAGACCGGCACACCGTTGCTGAGGCCGTTGCCGTTGTTTTTGCCGGTGACGATATCGTCGTTGTTCGGATCATTATCCGTGATGTTGTACTCGACCTCGGTGGTGGTGATGTCGGCGCGGACAACCACGCCGTATTGATGGCTGCCGAGGGTGTCGCCGTTGTTGGCGGGGAACGCGATGACGCCCTGCGGCGGTTGGGCATCGTAGTAGAAGGTTTGCGCGTAGGTGGTGTAGATACTGGACTTGCCGGCGCGCGGCAGGAATGCGCGCGCGCGTAAGATGTGGAATCCTTCCTCGAGGCCGACTCGGGTGTCGTTTGTGTTGAGATTGCTGTGAAGCCAGATGCGCGCGGTCTGCGGATTGAAGTTGGTGATGGCGAACTGGGTCAGGCCATAATACTTCGCGAGGTCCAGGTCGCTGATGGGGTTAATGTTGTCGGGCACCTGACCGCCTTTGTAGAGGGCGACCTTGTACCGCACCTGACCAGATGATTGTGCGGGGATGGTGCCACGCCACCAATCCGCGGTACCGGAGTCGCCGCCGCCTGCCGGTGCGGTGAATTGGAAACTGAGCGGGACGACTTGGGTGGTCGTACCGGGTTTGGGCAGGCCGAAGGAACCTTCCGGGTTGGTGCCGTCAGTCGTGTAGTAGATGAAGCCGCGATTGATTTGCATGGCGTAACCGACTTTCACCCAGATGTTGACCGGCTGGCCAGCGGCAGGGTTAAGCGGGGTGCGCATGGTGTCGGAGGAATCGTGGACCGTGTCGTTGGGCCGGTGATACACCCACTGGGCGGTGGCGGTGTTGATGCCGGCTCCGTTGCCAACGCCGTTGACGGTGGCCGAGCCGCCGCCAATGGTGTAATGCCACGTTTCGGCACCGCCACTGGTGACGTTATTGCGAGCGACATTTTCCGCGGCGAACTTTTCGGGGCCATTACGGGTTTGAAATGCCGGCTGCTCGTAACCAAGGCGCATATCGTGGGAGTAGCCCGGCCGATTGTCGCGGTTGTCGAGCATCGCACCGGTTAACTGATTTTGCGGCCCCAGCCCCATGTGACTATTGAGGTCTACCCCTCCATCCAACTTGACGAGAATGTTATCGGCCGACGCATCCGCGCGCAGGATGATGTTGATGGGGCCGGCGTTGGTGATGACGGGAATATCAATCGCGTAGGTGAGATTGGAAACGTTCTGGCCGCCGATGACGTTGCCGGCAATGTCCACACTACCGCGCCGTTGGAAGGGGAAAATCGGATTGTAATTCTGATCGCCGTCAGGCCCCGTCGAACGGCGCACAATCATGCGGGGCACTTCCCTACCGGCCTGCTCAATGGTGATGACGTCGCGCATCGCCGCGCGACTGGCCTGCGGCGCTTCATAGCTGTAGAGCACGTAGCCGCCGCTGGGAATCTTGAATTCGATGGCACCGCCACCGGGTGGGATGGCTTGCGACCCAACAAACACCGCCCGTTGAACCGGGTCGGGATGATTTTTGGTGGCCTCGGCATAATTGCGATCATTGGTGGCCACGCGCACAAGCAATCGTTTGCAGGCGCGGTCAGATCCGTTGGCCGACTCGGCATAGTTGTACAGCACCGACCCCGGTCGAAAGCCCACCACCAATCCAACTCCGCGCGAGTTTTGAACAGGGAAACAACCATAGTAGCCGTCCAGTGTGCGCGCCACGCCGTCATCGAAACTGATGTCACCGGGAAAACCGTAGTTGTCGTTCATCGCGAACAGCAACACGGTGGAGTCGGGGTTGTTGAACGGATTAGGGACGCCTTCGCGATACTCATAACGTTCATAGGCCACCACGTCGGCATCGCTCCAACGCGAGCGTGACCCGCCGCGGGCCAGTTGGCCATGGAGATGGACGATTTCCGGCATCTTGTTGTCGCCGAACTCGCCGAGGTATGGCGCGTAGGCGTTGCGCGGGAACTCGCCCCCACACTCTCGGCAGGTGGCGGATTGTCGCCAGCCATCGGAGTAAATCACCGGGATTCCTTCCCGCGTAAAGTAATAGGCCAGTTGCAAATCTCGCCGGTTCGCGTAGCCGTTGTCGTGGCTTTGCGCATACATCACGCGCGTGGCGGCATTGAGCGAGCCGTAACCATCGAAGTCGCGCTGATCCATCCCGGAAAGCGAAGCACTTGGGTTACCCAAAATATTGTTGAGCGTGTTGTGCAGCGGTGCGTCCACCAACCGCATGCCCCGCGCGGTGTATTCACGGAAACTGGGTGGCTCGCCGAGATGTTCGCCGAAAATCAGCGCATCGTTGCGAATCGCCTCGGCGTCGAAGCAACTGTTGCGGTTGTCGTCCGGCTCGTTGTATCCGCTGACGGGATTGTTGTAACCGTAGCCGTGAACCCAGTCGTACATCACCTGGATGGCGCCCGTGTAACCAAATGGCGTGGCCGCGAGAAAATCGCCGAAAAACGTCGCCGGGACGTGTTTGACAGCGTCGAGTCGCAACCCATCGGCGCGCGTTTCGTTCATGAACCACAGCGCCGCGCGGATTAGGTAGCTGGCGGTGTCTTCGGGTACCGGGTCGCCCTGTGCGCCGTTGAACGGTCGCCAGAATGTGGTGCCGGGATCAATCGGCGACAACTGCTGATCCATGTAATACTCGGGGTTGTTCGGATGACGCACGAAGGAGATTTTTGGATTGGTAGCGCCCTCAAACGGTCCGAAGTTTAGGTTGGGATTTTCCTGTGCGAGGTCAATGAGGTCGGAGAAGTTGCGATTCTGAATCTGCCACACGTTGTTCCAATCGCTGATGTTGTCCCACTTCCGATAAAACCCTTCCGGCGTGACACGCAGGTGAAAGTCTTCAGGCAACAAACCGGGATATACCGTGATGGGTGTGTAGGCGTCGTAGCCCGGCACGTCGTAGCTGCGGTGGTTCATGATGTTGTCGAAGTACACGCGCAACCCGAACCGGTGGGCGATGCGCACCATGCGCACCAGTTCGTCTTTCGTGCCGTAGCGCGTGGCGATGGTGCCTTTCTGGTCTTTGTCGCCGAGGTCAAACGGGTCGAACATGTCGTAGCCAGCGGAGAATTGGCTATTCGCCTTCGCGGGCGGCGGCAACCAGAGCGATTCGTAACCGGCCTCGGCAATCTCGGGCATTTTCGCGGCGATTTCGTTCCATGTGAGATTGAACAACTGGAGCATCGCTTCGCCGCGTGCGGCGGTCGTCCATCCCAGTCCAAACAGGAGACTGATGACGAGTTTACGTTGCATGAATGTTACCCCGTCGTGCCCTACGACACGAAGATTAGCATGATTTTCCTTGCCTGTCCAAAGCCTCCGTCAAGCGTTGGTATTCGATTCTCCATGCGAATTGCTACCCATCCTGCTAGTTCGACGGGATGACCAACTCGATGCGATAGAAACGGTTGGTCTTCCCGGTGGCCGTCGTGTCGGTATGGGTCGTAAGGCTACCGGCCGATGGCACGGCACCGGCTCCCGGTAGCACGGTGAACGGCATCACCCAATCATCCCGGTACATCACCCGGTAGGTCTTCGACGGCGCGCTCGACCATGTCACCGCCACGCCATTGCTGACCGGCGCGATCTGCGTGATGTGCAGCCGCGAATCACCATTTACCGGATGCGTGCCGGCCAGGTACTCCTGCAGGTTGGTCATGCCGTCACCGTCGGCGTCCGCGCCCGGTAGGGCGTTGGTCGGATGTCCGAAGTAAGCGTGCTCAAACCCATCCGGCATGCCATCGCCATCGGTATCCGGGTTGACCGGGTTCGACCCGAGCGCCAACTCCTGAGCATCACTCAGCCCGTCACCGTCGAAATCGGAGGTGCCGTACGTGACCACAATCCAGTTATTGCTGACCGTGGGGGTCAACGCACCGGCAATCCGCACACGGCCGGTCGCGAGCGAGTAATCACCGGGCGCGGGCACATAGGCGACGCCGTTCGTCACCACCATCACAGGGGGAGTACCGGCTGGTATTCGCAGGTGCGTCACGTGATTGAGTGCGCCCGCGGTGCGTTTGTTGATGTCAGCGCGCACGTGCGCCGCGGCCTCTGTGACCATCACATCAAACCGCTGCTGCCGGTAGCGCAGGTTGTTGAACTTCACCCAGCTCCATGCGCTCGGCAGTTTCGGCGCAAACTCCACCGTGTTGTCCGCGCGCGGCCGGTAGTCCAAAAACATCATCATCTGATCGAGCAACAACGCGTGCGACTCCCACACATTGGGCCACGCCGTCTGCAACCAGAAATCGGGATACTTCTGCTCGCTGACATCCACGGCAATCTGCTCGGCGCCCAGGCCCATCGGGCCGAGTTTGGAGATCACGAGATCGAGCATGTACTTGTTGGTGTTGACCAGCGATTTCCCGCCGACGTAATCCTGCCAACGCGTGTAGTACATGCCGTACCATGCGTTGGCCAACGTCCACGGCCCGCCGTTCCAATAGATGTCCGGTTCGTTCGCCACGG
>JANWVU010000054.1 GCA_025056465.1 Verrucomicrobiia bacterium
GAAATTGCCGATGGCGGTTTCGCTGGAGCCACCGGCGTAGCAGTCGGCGGTGTCGAAGTAGTTCACGCCGAATCGAACGGCCTCAGCGAGGCGGGGATCGAATCGTTGGTCGAAATCCATGGCGCAGCCCACGAGCAAAATCGGGATGGACTCGCCGGTTTTGCCGAGCACGCGGCGCGGCACTTGGGGCAGGGGCGGCGCATCGGCGGCCACCGCCGGTGGCTCGCTGGCCCAACCGGCAGGGATGCGACTCAGGATGCCGGTAAGGCCCGCCGCACCAAGCCATTTGAGGACCTCACGGCGAGTCATCGGAGTTTGGGGGTCGGCGCTGGGTTGCAGGGTGCGTTCCTCCATCGCTTGCAGGTTTGCCGCGACCGCAGCTACAGGAGCGGTCTTTGGAATGTTCATCGCACCGAACCCGGAGGGTGGTTCGGCTCGGAGGTCGTGCGCCATTGTCGGTAGCGTAGCGCGTGCGGCGCGTGCTGACAAGGAAGAGCGCAGCCGGTAAGATTTGTTGGATGAGCGAGGCAACGGATCGGAAATCGGGGTTTGCGGTGTTGGTGGGGCGCACGAACGTGGGCAAGTCCACGTTGTTGAATGCGCTGGTGGGGACGAAGATTGCCATCGTCACGCCGAAGCCGCAGACGACGCGCGACACGTATCACGGCGTGGTGACACGACCCGAAGGACAAATCGTGTTTGTGGACACGCCCGGCATTTTTGAGACGGAACCGACGAAGCTCGTGGCCAATCTGCATCACAAGGTGCGGGATGCGTTGGAGGGGATTGATGTGGTGGTGCATGTGGTGGATCCGTCGCGTGCCATCGGGACCGAGGACCGGCATGTGATCGAGCTGGTGCGGCATGTGACGCAGCCGAGGATTTTGGTGCTGAACAAAGCCGACCTACCGGAGCGACCGTGGCGACAGGATTGGCTGGATCGTGCCGGTGAGTATGCGCACGCGCTGGAGGTGTCGGCGTTGACGGGCAAGGGCGTGGAGGAATTGGTGCGAGCGATCATGGGTTTGTTGCCCACCGGCCCGCTGCATTATCCCGAAGGACAGGTCACGAATGTGTCGAACGAGTTTTGGATCCGCGAGGTCATTCGCGAAAAAATTTACCTGCAGACCGGTCAGGAGGTTCCTTACACGGCGACGGTGCAGGTGGAAAAAATCGAGGATCGCCAAACCAAAGACGGCAAACCGCTCTTGTACATCAAGGCGGCGATTCTGACGACGGACGACCGGCATCAACGGATGTTGATCGGCGCCGGTGGGCGGCGCGTGCGTGAGATCGGGGCCGCCGCACGGCATGAACTGGAAGTGGCGCTGAACCGCAAAGTGTTTCTCGATTTGACGGTGTTGGTTGATCCGCACTGGATGGACCGATTGGAAACCGCGTAGCACCATCGCGTCACCGAACGGCCGGCGCGCGATGCGACGGTAGACGTGGCACAAGGCATGCCTGCGGAAGTGGGCATGCCGTTTTTTTCGCATGCGGAAAAGACCGAGCCCGCAACACCGCGTCGGCTGGAGGAAGCGCAGAAACGCGGTCAGATTGCGCACAGTCGCGAGGTGCAGACGGCGTTTGTGTTGTTGGGCGGGTTGCTGGCGTTGTGGTTGTTTGGGCAGACGACGTGGACGTCGCTCGGCGGTGCGATGGTGCAGGTGTTTCAACAGTTGCACCGGGTGCCCGTTGAGGAGGGTTCGTTGCCGCGTCAGGCGCTCGGTGTGATGTGGTTGTTGGGACATTGCGTCGGGCCGATTGTGGTGATGGTGGCGGCGGCGGGGCTGTTGGCGGGCGCGTTGCAGAGCAAGTTCACGACGGCCTCGGAGGCGTTGCAGCCGCGTTGGGAGCGGTTGAATCCGGTGGAGGGGTTGCGACGGATTTTTTCGGCGCGCGCGTTGATGCCGACGGTGGTGGGTGTGGTGAAGTTGGTCGTGATCGTCGCGCTGCTGTATTCGGTGGTGCGGGAAATTCTGACCGATCCGATTTTTTCCAGTGCCGTGAGTGCGGCAAGGATTGCCGCGTTTTTGGCCGAGACGGCGGGCAAAATTGTGCTGCGGGTGGGGCTGGCATTGGTGGTGATTGCGCTGGCCGATTACGTGTACCAGCACTGGCAGACGCAGCGCGATCTGATGATGACGCGCGAGGAGTTGAAGGAGGAGCTGAAACACACGGAAGGCAATCCGTTGGTGAAAGCCCAGATGCGGCGTCGGCGTTTTTCGATTTCGCTGCGGCGTCAGTTGATGGAAGTGCCGCTGGCGGATGTGGTTGTTACCAACCCGACGCATTTGGCGGTTGCGTTGCGCTACAACCGCAAGACGATGCGCGCGCCCAAAATTGTCGCCAAGGGTGCGCGCCATAATGCGCTGCGGATTCGCGAGGTGGCGCGACAGCACGGGGTGCCGGTGGTCGAGAACAAACCGTTGGCACGGCTCATGTATCGCCATGGTCGCGTAGGAGCGGAAATCCCGGTGGCGTTGTATGCCGCCGTGGCGGAGGTGTTGGCGTACGTGTACCGCACCAACCGCTACCGCTACTACGCCGAACAGTTGCAAGCGAAAGACTAAACGATGGCGGCAAGCGCACAACCAATCGGCCGCATCTACCGGCTGGGCGACCTGTGGCTTGTGGGCGGGTTGCTCGGCACGGTGGTGTTGTTGGTGTTGCCGATTCCGCCGATTTTGTTGGACCTGTTGCTGACGGTCAGCATTGCACTAAGTCTGCTGACGTTGCTGGTGATTTTGTATTTGCGGGAACCGTCGGATTTCACCGGGTTCCCGTCGTTGTTGTTGTTCATCACGTTGTTTCGGCTGGCGCTGAACGTGGCCAGCACGCGGTTGATTCTGCTCGACGGATACGCCGGGCACATCATCGAAGCGTTCGGCAACTTTGTGGTGCGCGGCAACTACGTGGTGGGTCTGGTGGTGTTTCTGATTTTGGTGCTGATCAATTTCATCGTCATCACGAAGGGTGCCGGGCGCATTGCGGAGGTAGCGGCGCGGTTCACACTTGATGCGTTGCCGGGCAAACAAATGGCCATTGATGCCGAACTGAATGCCGGCCTGATCAAGGAAGACGAAGCGCGGGCACGCCGCCGGCAGCTCGAACAGGAGTCGGACTTTTACGGCGCGATGGACGGCGCCAGCAAGTTCGTGCGCGGGGATGCGATTGCGGCGATTTTGATCACGGCGATCAACATTGTGGGTGGGTTTGCGATCGGGATTCTGCAAAAGGGAATGACGGTGACGGAATCGCTGCAGCGATTCACGTTGTTGTCGGTGGGCGATGGATTGGTGTCGCAAATACCGGCACTGATCACCTCGACAGCGGCGGGTATCCTCGTGACGCGAGCGGCGTCGCGCACCAGCCTGGGGCAGGATTTGACGCACCAACTGTTCTTGTTCCCGCGCGCCGTGACGGCGCTGGCGGTGATGCTGTTTGTGCTGGCTCTGGTACCGGGGCTGCCGATGTTTCCGTTTTTGATTCTCGGCACCGGCGCGGCGTTGTTGGCGCGGGCGCTCCACCGGCAAACGCGCCCGGCGACGGCGGCCAGTCCCGCGGCCACGACACAGGGCGGCGAGTCCAGCGGGGCCGGTACGACTGCCGCAACGCCATCGGCGGTCACGAGCGCGTCAGGCACAGAGAAGCTTGAGTCGTTGTTGCATGTGGACCCGTTGCAAATTGAGTTGGGCTACGGGTTGATTGGGTTGGCGGACACACGCAAGGGCGGGGACCTGTTGGAGCGGATTACCGGGGTGCGACGACATTTTGCGGCGGAGATGGGGTTGCTGATTCCGCCGATTCGGATTCGCGACAATCTGCAACTGGGCGCCAACGAGTATCGGTTTTTGGTGAAGGGCGAAGTGGTGGCCCGGGGTGAACTGCGACCGGGTCGCTGGCTGGCGATGAATGTGAGCAACAGCTCCACCACGATACCGGGCGAGGCGACGAAAGAGCCGGTGTTCCAGTTACCGGCGGTGTGGATTGCGGAGCCGGTACGGCATCAGGCGGAGTTGGCCGGGTACACAGTGGTGGATGCGGCGTCGGTTTTGGTGACGCACTTGTCGGAAACGATCAAACGGCACGCGCATGAGATTTTGAGCCGGCAGGACGTGCAGACACTGTTGGATCATCTGAAGCAGACGCATCCGACGGTGGTCAACGAGTTGGTACCGGCTCAACTGACGGTCGGGCAGGTGCAACGGATTTTGCAGAACCTGTTGGCGGAGGGTGTGTCCATCCGCAACTTGGCTCTGATTCTGGAGCGAGTCAGCGATTACGCGGCGGTGACGAAAAATCCGGATGAGCTCAGCGAGCATGCCCGGCGCGCGTTGGCGGCGCAAATTGCGCGTCCATTCCAGCAACCGAACGGCGCGGTGCGCGCGATCACCCTCGATCCGAAACTGGAGCAGGAACTGGCACGCGGTCTCCGCCAGTCGCCAACGGAGGTGGCGTTGGTGATGGAACCGAAGCTGGCGCGGCATTTGACGGAGTGGTTGAGCCGGTTGGTGGGGCAGATGGTGAGTGCGGGTCAGCCCCCGGTGTTGTTGTGCGCGCCGCAACTGCGGTTGGGATTGCGGCGGTTTTTTGAGAGCACGTTGAGCGAGCTGGCGGTGCTTTCGTACGCAGAGCTACCGGCCCGGGTGACGATTGAGCCGGCGGCGATGATTCCGTGTCCCGAGACGTCATGAGCATGCATCAGTTTATCGCCAGCAGTGCGGAAGACGCGGCGCGTCAGATTCGCGAGCGGCTGGGGCCGCAGGCGGTCGTGGTGCAGGTGCGTCGGCAACCAGCGCGTTGGTTTCGGCGGGCGCGTTGGGAGGTGCTGGCGCACGTGCCACCGGTTCCGCCCGCGAACCCGGTGGCTTGCGCAGCGGCAGCGTCCAACGATGTGGCCGTCGCACCGACGACGGCAGAGCGACCGGCATGCGGGCCGGTGGGGCGAGGTACCGGCGATTTGTTGGAGTCGTTGGGTGTGCTGCCGGTTTACGCGGAGCCGTTGCGTCAGCGGTTTGGTTTGGGGGCCGGCGTGGGGGCCGCCGAGGAAGCGCGTCGGGTGCGGGAGGCATTGGTGCAGTCGTGGCGACGGTGCGAGCCGGCAGCATCGGAACGGTTGCATGTGTTGGTGGGCGCACCGGGTGTGGGCAAGACAACCGCGTTGTGCAAATGGCTGACGCGCGAGGTGGTGGAACGGCGACGGCGGGCGCGCGTGTGGCGGTTGGACGGCGCGACGATCAATGCCGGGGAGTTGTTGAGCTGGCACGCGGAGTTGTTGGGTGTGCCGGTTGAACGGTCGTGGTCGGGCGCGGCGTGGGAGGAGGAGGTGGGTTTTGTGGATTTGCCCGGCAACACACCACCGCCGGTCGGAATGGCCGCGACGGTGCATGTGGTGGTCAACGCAGCATACGAGGCCGCGCGAATCGTGGAACAGGTGCGGGCGTTTCCGATGGCGGCGGATGTGATTGTGACGCATTTGGACGAGGAACCGCGCTGGGGGAAGTTGTGGAACGTGGTCATGGGCACGGGCAAGCCGGTACGGTTTTTGAGCGTGGGGCAAAATCTACCGGGCAATTTTTTCGAGGCCACCGCGGAGCAGGTGGTGGCGAAATTGTTCGCAGCGGGGTGAGCCGTGGCAAACCGGGTGCTGAATGCAAGGATTCGTATGAAGCTGTGGCTGCTGCTGGGAGCGGTGTTGGGGTTTGGGTTGGGGCTGGGCTTTGGCCTGGTGCACGGCAAATCGCTCGGCGCAGTGGTCGTGCAATCGTGCGTGATGTTGTACGCGGGAGCGTGGTTGATGCGGTGGTGGGGACGTGGTTGGGAGAAAGCGTGGCGCGAGTCGCAACAGGGAGGACGACGCCATGATTGAGACGCGCGCGCGGGCGATTCGCACACAGGCCCAACGTTCCTACGACCGCGCGGCGACGCGCCGGCGCGAGGAGCAGTTGGTGCGGGAGCATCTGCCGTTGGTCAAAACGGTGGTGGGACGATTGGCGCTGACGCTGCCGGCACACGTGGATGTGGAGGATTTGTACAGCGCAGGATTGATGGGGTTGTTGCAGGCGATCCGGTCGTTCGACGCAGAGCAGGGCGCGTGTTTCACGACGTATGCGCGGATTCGGATTCAGGGCGCGGTGTTGGACGAGTTGCGACGGCTCGATTGCGTGAGCCGCACGGTGCGCGACAAGGGCCGGCGGGTGCAGGATGCGTTGCAGCGGGCGGAGCAACGACTCGGCCGGTTGCCGACGGAGGCCGAGGTGGCAGCGGAATTGGGGATGACCACCGAAGAATATGCGGCGCTGCTGGATGAGGTGCGGCCGGTAACGTTCGTGAGTCTCGATGCGGCGGCGGTTGGACCGGACGGTGACGAGAATCTAGCTCCCGCGGAGACGGTGGCGGACCCGACGCAGGCCACGCCGCGCGAAACGGCGGCGCATCGGGAGTTGGTGCAGTTGATTGTGCGGCGGTTGAAAGAGTTGCCCGAGATGCAGCGGAAGGTGCTGACGCTTTATTACTTTGAAGATTTGCGATTGCGCGAGATTGCCGAGGTGTTCGGCGTGACGGAGTCGCGGATTTGTCAGATTCATGCACAGGCGATTTTGGCGTTGAAAAGTTTTCTCAAGCAACAGGAGGCAGGGAAACCAGCATGATTGTGATTATCGGTTTTATTGTGGTGCTGGGTGCGGTGCTTGGCGGGTTCACGATGGCCGGTGGGCACGTGGGCGCGCTGTTACATATCTCGGAGTTGATCATCATTGGCGGCGCGGCACTGGGGGCGTTGATCGTGATGTCACCGAAGAAGGTGATCATGGACATGGTGAAAGGGTTGATTCAAACACTAAAAGGCGCGCCGTACGACCGCAAAGCCTACGAGGAGTTGTTGAAGGCGTTGTATGAGATGTTCATGTTGGCGCGGCGGGACGGGATGATTGCGTTGGAAGAGCACGTCAGCAATCCGGCCAACAGTTCGATTCTGAAAAAATACCCGACGGTGTTGCGCGATCCGCACGCGGTGGAGTTTTTGTGCAATGCGCTGCGTCCGGTGGTGGACGGGCGTGTGAAGCCGGATCAGTTGAAGATGTTGCTCGATGCGGAGTTGACGGCACGCGAGGAGGAACATCACGCGCCGGTGGGCGTGTTGTCGAAGACCGCCGACGCGCTGCCGGGGTTCGGGATTGTGGCAGCCGTGTTGGGCATCATCGTGACGATGGGCGCGATTGCGGGGCCACCGGAGGAAATCGGGCACAAGGTGGCGGCGGCGTTGGTGGGGACGTTTCTCGGGGTGTTGTTGTCGTACGGGTTCGTGCATCCGTTGGCGTCGAATATGGAGTTCATCGGCGCGGCGGAGCTGGCCTACCTGCGCTGCATGGCGACGGCAATTGTAGGGTTCGCCAACGGGCTGGCACCGATTGTGGCTGTGGACATGGCGCGGCGCAGTCTCAGCAGTGATGTGCGCCCCAGCGCCGATGAGATGGAACAGATGTTGAAGGCGATCAACACGGCAAAGGGGTAACCAATCATGGCCGGCAAAGGTGGCGGCGCATGGAAAGTGGCGTACGCGGACTTTGTGACCGCGATGATGGCGTTGTTTTTGGTGCTGTGGATCACGTCGCAGGACAAAAAGATCAAGGAAGCCATCGAATTGACGTTCAAGCATCCGTTCCTGCGCGGGCCGCGTCAGTCGTCCGGTATCATTCCGAACACCGTCGAGAGCGTGCGTGGCAAATCGTTGGCAGGTCAATACGACAAACCCTCGATGGTTGAGGTGACGATGTTGCAGCGGCTCAACGAGGACATCGTCCGCATGCTGGGCACCAACCCCGACTATGCGCGCAATCATTCGGTGCTTTTGGAGTTTACCGAAAAAGGGCTAAACATCAGCGTGCTGAATCGCACGCACAAACCCATCTTCGAGCCGGACACGGCGCGGTTGACCGAATACGGTCGGTGGGTGTTCTCGACGATCGCGTGGGAGATTGCCCGCTACAAACATCTCGCGGTGGAGGTTGAGGGACATTGTCCGCAGCGGTCGCGCGAGACTGAAGGGGTCGCCGACAAGTGGGATTTGACAGCCAGCCGCGCGAACGTGGCCCGTCGTCACATCGTCGCCAACGGAGTGGCGCCCGAACAAATTCTTAAGGTTGCCGGCTATGCCGACACGAAACCGCTCCGCGATGTCTCGCCCACCGATGAGCGCAACAGTCGGGTCACGATGATTTTGAGCGTGCGGGAAGATCAGGTTCTCGCCCATCCCCGATCATGAATGCGCGTTTCATCCCCTTGATCTCGGAATCACCGGTGCCAGCGGCCACGCCGGTAACCCACGTTCCGTTGGTGCCGGCAGGCGACGCTGCCGGCTTGGCCGCCGCGTCCGCATCGAGCCACGAAACAACGTCCCCGGTGGAGGTACGCCGCGAGGGCGACCGGGTTACGGTGATTGTTGTTCGCTGCACCTGCGGCGAACAGATTGAGCTGCGTTGTGAGAGTTGATCGAGGGCGGGCGCTTGACGGCACCGGCAAGTTTCCGTATGGTCACGCGCGCATGGATTGCGGGGTGGAGCAGCCCGGTAGCTCGTCAGGCTCATAACCTGAAGGTCGTGGGTTCAAATCCCACCCCCGCTACCAATTTCGGCGACGCCCCGTCGGTGCTGCGGCGGGGCGTTGGTGTTTTTGATGGAAACCGGTAAAGGTGCCGTGAGCAGCGGGCCAATCAAAACGTTGATCATTGACGACCGGGAATCGGACGTGGAATTCCTGCGGTTGATCCTGCGTCAGGCCGAGCAAGAACAGACGTTTCAGGTCACGTGGGAATCGGATCAGGAACGCGCGCTGGAACGGTTGCGGACGGAGCCGTTTGACCTGGTGCTGCTCGATTACCAGATGCCGACGGTCAACGGGTTGGATTTGTTGCCGAAACTCCGTCGGGTCAACCCCGCCGTGCCGATTATCATGTTGACCGGGCAGGGCAACGAGGCGGTAGCCGTGCAAGCGATCAAACGCGGGGCGCATGACTACCTGCGCAAGGATGACCTGACGGTACCGGCGTTGTTGTGCACGGTGATGACGGCGCTGGAACGACGTCGGTTGGAGGAGCAACTGGCGCGCGAACGCGAGGCACATGAGCGCGACCTGCAGTTGGCGCGGGAACTACAACAAGCGTTCCTGCCAGAAAGCCTGCCGCATTTTTCGCCGAGCCAACGACCGGATCAACTGGGCTTGCGATTGTACCACCGCTACATGCCCACGCTGGCGGTGGGTGGCGATTTTTTCGATATCCTACCGGTGGATGATCAGGCGGCCGGCGTGTTCATCGCCGACATTGCCGGGCACGGTTTGCAGGCGGCGTTGGTCACGGCGGTGCTGCGCACGTTGATCGAGGAAAACAAGGAACTGGCCGGTGACCCGGCGGAGTTTTTGCAGCAACTCAATCGCGGGCTGCATCGGATCTTGCGGCAGACCACCAACCCCATTTTCGCCTCGGCGTTTTATCTGAAAGTGGATTTGCGGGAGGGAAGCGCGGCGTTTTCCAGCGCGGCGCATCCGCCCCAATTGCACCTGCGCCGACGCGCGGAGGAAGTGAGTCGGCTGGTGGACTTGAGCCGACGCGGGCCGATGTTGGGTTTGGAGGACGACGCGGTGTTCGCGGCGCACCGGGTTACGGTGGACGCGCACGATTTGTTTTTGCTGTTCACCAGCGATTTGTTGGAGGTGACCGACGCACAGGGACGTGCATTCGGGCTGGCGCGGCTGGAAACGATCCTGCGTCAACAACCCCACGCACCCGCCAACACGCTGGTCGAGCATGTCGTGAGTGCTGTGCGGCAGCATTGCGGGGAAACGTTGCTGCCCGAAGAGTTGTGCGTGCTGGCCGTGGAAGCGTCGCAGCTTGCGCCGCAATCGGCGGCGGCCATCAGCCGGTAGGGTTTTGCACGAAATCCACCAGTGTCTGAAGCAGATAACCCAGCACATGAATTTCTAACAGTGCGAGGTCTTTAGGGCGCGAGGGATCAAGGTCGGTGCGATCCATGTCGCGTTCGGTCACATGGTGCAACTCGCCGAGGATGAGTCGCGCTTGATTGATGGCCGACATCCACGCCGCAAGATGCGCCAGGGGAACGCGCACCCGGTCGCGTTCGAGGGCGCTGAGGTCGCGCAGAACGGTCTCCTCGGCGGAGACAAACAGGTGGCGCAATTCAGGGTCGGCCAGGTCGTGCCACTCGGCGTTGGCGCGGGGGTTACCGGGTTCGAGATCCGGAAAGAGACGCTCGCGCACGCCGGGCTGGGAACGATGGCGGAGGATTTCAGGCAAATGGAACAAACACTGGCGCAAGATGGGCGGGATACCGGTCAGTTCGACGGTTTTTTCGTCGCAGGCCACCACGCGCAATGGTTTCATGAGCTGGCTTTCTCGAGCGTGGCGAGCAATTGATAACTGTGAAGTTGATGCACGTACAACTCCGCCTGCTCGCGGGCACCGCTCCAGAGAATCGACCGGCCACGATGATGCACTTCGAGCATGTGACGCTCGGCTTTTTCACGCGGGTAACCGAACACCCGCTGAAACACCATGGTGACGTAACTCATCAAGTTGATGGGGTCATTATGGACCACCACATTCCACGGCACAGCCAGGGCCGCATCGGTATCAGTTTGGTCCACTTCCGCAGGTCGCAACTGACCAACGTTCACCATCATCGTGGTCAAAACCCTAACACCGCGCATCGCAGGCGGCAAGAGCCGCACCGACCGCGACGGCGCAGAAACGTCACCTCCTTGCTTCGGCTTGGTTTTCCCGCTCTTCCGACGCGACCCAAAGCGAAGAGTCCCCTCGATCGCGAGCGCAGTTGCATGGCCGTCCCACCGGGCGAGATGCATGCGAGACCGCCAGCGGTGTTTGTTCGCGATGGTGCTGAGCCCCAAAACGCGTGTATGATCCGTTGCAGACGATGGCGGGGAAATCGAGAGGCTCCTCGCCTCAAACATAGAAAGGATCACCATATGAAGACGCTTTGGCTTGTGAGTGTGTTGAGCTTGCTGGCGGTGACCGCCCCGGCACGAGAGAAGGAAAGCGTGGCACTGACCATCTACAACCAGAATTTTGGCGTGGTGCGCCAGACCCGGCAGGTGGAGATACCGGACAAGGACAGCATCATTCGGTTCACGGATGTGGCGGCGCAGATTGACGGCACCAGCGTGCATTTTCAGTCGCTCACCGACCCAGCCACGAAGGTGTTGGAGCAGAATTTCGAGTACGACCTCGTGTCGGCCGACAAGCTGTTGCAAAAGTACATTGATCAACCGCTGACGGTGTTGACGAGGGATGGATCGCGGTACAGCGGCACATTGCTGAGTTTTGACGGCGGGCAGTTGGTGTTGCGCCGCGATGGGGAGCGACCGGATGTGGTGATGATCGCGCGCGACGAAAATGTAAAAGACATCCAGTTCGGCGCGCTTCCGCAGGGATTGATTACGAAACCGACGCTGGTGTGGAAGGTGGCGACCGCCAAACCCGGTCGGCATTGGATTGAGGTGGCGTATCAGACCGGCGGATTGAACTGGCACGCCGATTACAACACCGTGCTCAATGCGAGCGACACGGCGTTGGATCTCAGCGGTTGGGTGACCATCTACAATCAGTCTGGGGCGACCTACGAGGAGGCCCGCCTCAAGCTCATTGCCGGCGACGTGCGCCGCGTGCAGCCCCCGGCGGTGCCGGGCATGCGTGCCCGCGCGCTGGCTGCCGCCGAGGCCATGCCGGCGTTCGAGGAGAGACCGTTTTTTGAATATCACCTGTACACGTTGCAGCGGCCCACCACCGTCGCAAACAATCAAACGAAGCAGATCGAGCTGTTGAAAGCCACCGGCGTCGCGGTGAAGAAGATATTCCTTTACTGTGGGGTGCCGCACCACCGGTTTTATGGTGGGGTGAACACCGACCCCGGTTTCGGCAGCGAGGAGAGCAACAAAAAGGTTAACGTCCTCATTGAGTTCAAAAACTCGGCGGAAAATCAGATGGGCATGCCGTTGCCCAAAGGACGCGTCCGGGTGTTTAAGCGCGACGAAGCCGACGGCACGTTGGAGTTTGTCGGCGAAGACCAGATTGATCACACACCGAAAAACGAAACGGTACGGTTGCAGATTGGCGATGCGTTCGATGTGGTTGGCGAACGGAAGCGAACCAACTTCCGCGTCGATACCGGTGGCAAGACCATGACGGAGAGCTTCGAGATTCGCGTGCGCAATCACAAAAACGAGCCGGTCGAGGTGCTGGTGAAAGAACCGCTGTATCGCAGCAGCAACTGGGAGATAATCGCCCGAAGCCACGACTGGAAAAAATTCGACGCTCACACGATTCATTTTCCCGTGCGTGTGGACAAGGACGGCGAGCAAGTAATCACCTACACCGTGCGCTACTCCTGGTGAGCGCCGCGTTGGATTGCAAGAGTTGATCGACTCTCCCAGAAGTGGACGTCCGACTCCCCACGCTGAGAGGGAAAATGGGTGGCCTTTCATCCTCTTCAGAGGTGGTGCGACCGAGAAAGAGGTTTGTGCATCATAGTGATTGCCATGAAGATATTTGTGACAGGTAGTCATGGGTTGATCGGAAGCGCATTATGCGCGGCGCTCGAACGAGACCAGCACCTAGTGCTCCGAGCCGTGCGGGGTCAATACGAGTTACCAGAGGCGGTCGATGCCGTCGTGCATTTGGCTGGGGAACCGATTGCCGGCCGCTGGACCCGTCGCAAAAAGGCTGCGATTCGAGATAGTCGCGTGGTCGGCACGCGACGATTAGCCGAATCGCTCGCTCGCATGAGCGCAAAGCCGTCCGTCTTCGTGTGCGCCTCCGCGGTTGGTTTTTATGGCGACCGTGGAACCGAGCCGCTTACCGAGGACAGCCCACCCGGCCGCGGTTTTCTCGCCGAGGTGGTCAAGGATTGGGAGGCGGCCTGCCTGCCCGCGGTCGATGCCGGTATCCGCGTTGTGAATCTGCGGTTTGGTGTGGTGCTCAGTGCCCGCGGCGGAGCGCTCGCGAAAATGTTGCCGTTGTTCCGCTTGGGACTCGGTGGAGTGGTGGGCAGTGGTCGGCAATTCTGGAGCTGGGTCAGCCTCGCGGATGCGGTGGGCGCGATTCTTCACGCGCTTGATTGTGTGCTCGTGTCGGGGCCAGTCAACGTCGTGTCACCAAACCCGGTCACCAATCGTCAGTTCACAAAAACTTTGGGTCGGGTGCTACGGCGTCCCACCATTTTTCCGTTACCTGCGGTGATCGCGCGGTTGATGTTGGGAGAGATGGCCACGGAGCTGTTGCTCGCCAGCCAGCAGGTTTTCCCTGTTCGTTTGGAGGGAAGCGGCTACCGGTTCGTGCATCGTGAGCTTGGGTCAGCGCTGAGGGACACTCTTTCTGACGCTGGCTCCGATTATGTCTCCGCAACCAACCAGCACCCCGTTTCCTCGCCCCGCTGCTTCT
>JANWVU010000055.1 GCA_025056465.1 Verrucomicrobiia bacterium
TCGCTTTCGCAAACCCTATTTTACATCGAAAACCGTGTACTGGCCAAAATGAAAAATGCTCGCCGCCAACACCGCATCCGCGCGCCCTTCCGTCAGCACCGCCGCCATATGATCGAGGCTACCGGCACCACCGCTGGCAATCACCGGTATTTCCACCGCCTCGCTGACCGCCCGGGTCAAAGCCAGGTCGTACCCGGCCTGCGTGCCGTCCGTGTCCATGCTGGTCAGTAAAATCTCCCCCGCACCCAACTCCGCCACCGTTCGCGCCCATTCCACCGCATCGCGCCCGGTAGGCCGCCGCCCTCCATGCGTGTAAACCTCCCAGCCCCCACTAGCGCGTCGTTTCGCGTCAATCGCCACCACGATGCACTGCGACCCGAACCGTTCCGCACCCGCGCGCACCAAATCGGGATTTTGCACCGCCGCGGTGTTGAGACTGATTTTGTCCGCACCCGCTTTCAACATCGCACGAATATCTTCCAATGAACGCAATCCACCGCCCACGGTCACCGGCATAAAACACACCGCCGCCGTGCGTTCCACTACATCAATCATGGTGGCGCGGTTTTCCGCGCTGGCTGTGATGTCGAGAAACACCAGCTCATCCGCCCCTTGCCGGTCGTACTCCCGCGCACATTCCACCGGGTCACCGGCATCGCGCAAGTTCACAAACCGCGTGCCCTTCACCACACGACCGTCTGTCACATCCAAACACGGTATCACGCGCTTGGCCAACATACCCACGCAGCTTACCCCAGCGCAGGCAGCACGTCACCACGGGAAACGATCCGCGCGGATAACCGCAGGGTTCGTTGATGACACCAGAGCTCTCGTCTCATTCCGACGATGGCAACAGTGTCGCCAGCCGTGGGTCGCTTGCGATCAACGGCACAAAGCCCGGATGCTGTTGCACGAGCAACCGCACATGACGGGCCGCCTCCGCCACATTTCCGCGACGCGCCTCCACCGCTGCCAAGTTGAACCGGGCCGCTGGCAGCGAGGGATCAAGCGCCAGCGCCGCGCGCAGTTCCACCCGCGCCGCCTCCCAATCACCCGCCTGACGCAACAGGCTACCGGCCAGCGAGCGCACCTCTGCATCATCGGTGATCACTTTTGCCGCGCGCGTTGCCAACGGCAGCGCCTCCGTGAACCGGCCCGCATCCACCAGCGCACGCGCCAACCGAAACTGTGTGGGTGCCGAATTCGGATAAAACCGCAACACATGCGTCCACAGTGTGATCGCATCATGCCAGATAGGGATTTGCTGCCGCGTGCGCACAACCAAGCCCGTAAACACCAGCACGGCCGCCGCGGCGGCGGCCACCCGTACCGGCTTTGCACGATCGCAGAGCCACGCAACGACGCTACCAACGCATAGCAACATCGGGCCAAGCACCGCGATGTAATAGAACCGGTCGGCCGCCGCCTGCGCACCGACTTGCATCAAACCCGACGTAGGCAGGTAAAACACCATGTAGCTTAGTAGTGCCACCGCAGGGGCATGCACGCCGCGCATCCCACCGACCAAAACCGCCGCGCTCAGCGCAATCAACACCACCACGGAAACGGAAAAATCCGGGTTCGCCAGAGTCAACTTGCCACCGAGCGGATACAAAGGCGAGAGCCATGCCGGCCAACACAGTTTCCACAAACCGAACACCAAACCCCGACAGGCAACCAAAACCCGCTGCCAGAGGCCCAACGTTTCCACGGGCATCACGGCGCCCCAATCCAGCTGACCAATGGCTGTTAACCCAGCGCTTGCGGCCGACAATACCAGCAACGGCCATTTCTCCCACGCCAAACGCCACACCGCCATCTCCCGATGCCGTTGCAAGGGGTAAAAATCTAAAAACCACAACACGACCGGCAACGGAACCGCCATTGGTTTGCTCGCCAACGCCAGCAAATGCAGCAAAATCACCGGCGCCCACCACCGCCGCCGACCCTGCGGTGCCAACCGAATGTAAACCCATATCGCCGCCAAACAGAACAAACCGCACAGCAGATTTTTTCGTCCCGCCAGCCACGCAACGGATTCAACCTGCAACGGATGCACACCGAACAACAGCCCGGCAACTCCCGCTGCCCACCCTCGTGTCGTGTCATTCCATTTGGGGGCGGCGATGCGAAACAATTCCCAAGCCAACAACGTCACCAGTCCAGCATTGAGCGCATGCAGCAGCAAGCTCATGCCGTGATGTGCCGCCCAGCGGTCGCCCCACCACTGCCACTCAATCCAATGCGACAACCACGTAAGCGGGTGGTAGTAGAACGGCGTGAGCGTGGTCACTGCGGCGGAAATTGCCACCGACCACGTTTCCAACGTGCGCACATGCTCGAAGTAAACAATGTCATCCCACTCCACCAACGCATTGCGCGTCACGGGTAGAAAAACCAATCCCGTCACGACCGCCACCAAAATCGTAACGAACACCCGGTAAAGCCTCATCGCGCGCCGCAACCGTATCACCAAAACTTCCACTCACCCGTGGCCAGCACGTACGCGGCCAACGCGGCGTTGCTGACTGCATGCGCCACCACGCACGCCATCACGTCCCGCGTGCGGTAGTACAACCAGTTGTACAACGCCCCGCAAATCATACCGGCCAACCATTGTTCGTGTTCCAGCCCGAATAACACCACCGTGATGAGAAAGCCTGAGCGTTGAAACGTGCCGACCGGCACCTTTTGAAAGTCTTCCTGCACCAGCCATCGGATGAGAAAACCGCGCCAAAAAAGTTCCTCCATAAATGCCACAACGACCGCCGCCCCAAACACGCGAAAGGCGATGAAACCATACCGGGCCAGCGGCGACGCGATCGTTGTCGGGTCGAACGGCGCCGCCGGCGGCGTATCCGGTGGCTCTGCGTAACCGAACAACCGACCAAGCCATAAACTGAACCGCGTCAACAACTCACCGAGCTTCGGATAGTACGGATCAATCCCAATCCAGATGACGATGACGACCAGACCCACCACCACCGACAAAAACCAGCGGCTTGTCGCCGACGGCGCAGCACCCTCGGCCACAGGATATGCGGGCGCGAGACCCAACATCGGCGAGCGCAGTTCAACATAAGCGCGGCGAAAGAAAAGCAGACACAACCCCACTGCCACCGCACGCACTGGATACATGTACAACAGCGACTCAGTCGGTAGCCGCGACTGAATCAGCAAAAAACCCAGATACAAAAAAAATGGCGCGCAATACGGGAGCCATGGTCGAGTGGAGGTCAATTGGTGCACGGGCGGTTACTCTTGCAAGCGGCGCAACGCGGCCTCGTCTTTTAGGAAGGCGTACTTGTCGAGCGCCTGCCGATGATGATATTCGGCCCGCTCTTGATTATTGTTGTGCGCGTACCAACTGGCGAGCAACTCGTGCGCTTGCGCCAAACCGCGAATGTCATCCAGCTCGCGAAACGCCGCCAGTGCCGCGTTCAATTCCGGCAGGGCCGCAGGCCACTCCGCAAACGCCATGTACGCGCGTCCGAGATTCAGGATGCAACGTGCCAACGCAGGGCGGTTTTGTTGCTGGGCATACAGCGCGCGCGCGTTTTGAAGTCGGCGAATAATTTCATCGCGGTCGGCGCTATCCCCACGGTCCAGCAACACCAACGCATGATCATTGTCGAGCGTGGCGAGCAAAAGCGGGTCGCGACCCGCAAGGGCGCGCGCCGATTCGAGGGTCGCTAGCGCGCTCTCGAGTTGCCCGAGTGCGCGGTGGCATTGGGCCAGGCCGGTAAGATTGCGCGCGCGTTCGCGTGGCCGGTTGAGCTTTTCGTTTAGCTGCGCTGCCTCCCGGTAGGCTGCGATGGCGGACTGGTGCCGACCGGCATGTTGTAGGCTGCGGGCTTGGTTGTGCCGCGCATCGGCCAAGGCCGGTAGGTCATCGAGCGCCGCAAAGGCCACCGCAGCACGCTCGAACAATTGCGCCGCCACCACCCAATTGCCGCGGTCGTAAGCGGCTTGGGCGTTGGCGAGGGATTGCCGTGCTTGTTGTCGTACCGGACTCATCGGCGCGGGCGGCGGCACCGAGGCGCAGCCGGTAAGCATTAGCACCGCCAGCAATAACGCGGCCGGTAGGAGCGCCAGGCCGGTAGGCGCGATGCGGGGGCGGGAAGTAATTCGGCCCGTAGGAATGTGCTTTCGTTTCATGGTGACCATGCAGGCGCGGGTTCGAGACGCGGTTCGGTCGGTGGTTCCGTTGGTTTGCCGAACGTGCCGCGTAACAGCCAATGACGTTTGAGTCCTTGGATTAGGTCGTCGGTGGACCGGATCAATTGGGAGATTTCACTGAGGATTTGGTCATTGGCCTCGACCTGCGCGTTGAGGTTGGAAGTGATGGCGGCAACATTGAGCAGCGTTTGATTGAGGCTACCGGCCAGTGTGGTGAGTTGAGCGTTGGCGTTGGTGAGCGTGAGGTTGACGTTGGCGAACGTTTCGTCGAGTTGGCCGGTAAGATTGGTGACGGTCGGGCGCACATCAGAGACGAGCACGTTGATGTTGGAGGTCAGCACCGCAGCGTTGGCGGTCAGGTCGCTGGCGTGGTCGAGCACGCGGTTGAGCCGATTCGTGATCGCCAGCAGGTTCGGCAGTGCGGCTTCCGCTTGAGCGAGCAGTTTCTCGGCACGTTCGCCGAGAGCCAGTTCCTCATGCGCGGCGAGGTAGGCGGGCTTGGTTTGCGGTGTGATCGCGACATACTCGTTTTTGATAAGGATATGGCTTGGCAGATTTTTCTCCTCACGCACCGTCGGTCGCCCGGCAAATCCCTTCATGATTTCCAGCCGACGACCGCCGAGTAAACCGGCCGAGGTCACGCGCAGTTTCGAGTCGGTCCAGATATAACCGTAGTAGGGCTGGCGAACGGTGAACTCGATGTACACCGCATGCCACGAATCCGGTGGTTGTGCTTCAACGCGGGTGATTTCGCCAACGGTGAATCCGAACATCACAACAGGGTCGCCGACCTTGAGTCCTTCGGCGCTCATCAGCAGTGTGTAATAAGTGACCTTGGGTGTGAACCACCCCTTCCGTGCGGCAGTATGGTACAAATAGTAGGCAAATCCGGCAGCCATCAGCACCAGCGCCAGCAACACAAAGACTGTGACGATCCATTCGACGCGACGCAAGCGGGTTCGCAGTTGCGGGGTGAGGTCTTGCAGCGCCATTTCAGTTTCGCCCGTCAGCAATGTGGAACTGACCTCGCTCCAGCACCGCGTAGTGGTCGGCAAGTTGCCCCCACTCGTCGGAATCTGTGGCGGTGGCCACCACCGCCAGAGGGTGCTTTGTCCGCCATTGTTGAATGAACTCGTGCCACCATTGCACCCCGCTGGGGCCCAGTCCACCCAATGGATTGTCGAGAAACAAGACATCGGTCGGATAGGCAAGAGCGCGCACCAGCGCCACGCGGTGTTGAAGCCGCGGACTCAGCCGGCTGGGCAGATAATGCGCGTAGGTCATCAGACCGCTTTCGGTGAGCAGTTGCTCAACGCGCTCGGTCGCAGCCGGTTCACCATGATACTTTAGGGGCAACGCGATGTTCTCCGCCACGGTCAGGTGATGGAGCAATCTACCGGGCGACTCAAACACAAAACCCATCCGACGACGCCATTCGATTTGTTCGGCTTCCGAGGCACTCACCACATCCCGACCCCGCACCCGCACCGTACCGGCTGCCGGACGTTGCAAGCCAGCCATGGTAAGGAGCAGTGAAGTCTTGCCGCTGCCTTGATCACCGGTGATCACCCAAAACTCCCCCGGCATCAACCGCCACGTTACCCCGGACACCAGCGGTTCTTCACTCTGCGCATGGGCAACGGTCACACGATCCAGTTCCACCAACGCCTCCGCGCTCATAGCAACAGGTATCCCAGCAGGAATATCGCATCCACCACCACACAACCCACCACGCCCTCAATCACGGCCCGCGTGGTCACCCGCGACACCTCCTCCACATGCAACGGTCGCGCCAGACCCTGATAACAACTGACCACCGCAATCACAATCCCGAACGCCGCGCTTTTCAGCATCAACAACACAAAGTCCTCCACTCGCAATGCCCCATTGAGCTGCTGAAAATATTCGCCCGGCGTCAGCGGCACATCCTGCAGGAACGCAAACACCCACCCACTCAGCACCGTCACCAGCACCAAATACGTCGTCAGACAAAACGTTGCCACTGCCAAGCCCACCACGCGCGGCACCACGAGATAATGAACCGGATCAACACCGAGAGATTCCAACGCTTCCACCTCGCCCAGTGCCCGCACGGTGCCCAATTCCACCGCCGTGGCCGTCCCCGACCGCGCCAGCACCAACAACGCCGCCAGCAACGGCCCCAATTCCCGCATCACCACCACCACCATCACGGTGCCGATAAAATCGTGCGCACCCACGCGCGTCAGCAACGCCACGGTTTGCCCAACCACAACCAACCCCAGCACCAGCCCGAGAAACACCACCATCGGCAACAACCGAACACCCGCCAGCCATACCTGTTCCCGAATCATCGGTCGAATGAGCGCAGGCGCTCGGCGGAACTTCGTTAGCATCACCCCGAGCGTGATGACCGTGAACGCCCCCAATTCGTACAACGTCGCCAGCGCGCGCAACAGCCAACCGCTCGGCCCGCGCCACACCGCCCGTGCCGCCGCACCCCAACTAACGCTCACCGTCGCCATGACCAAAGCCTGTGTTCCAGCCTCACCGGCTGTCTTGCCCCCGGTGCGTCGCGTCCAGGTACGAGCATGCGTAAATCGCGTTCAGCCCCAACTGCGCCGCTTTCTGCATCAACTCGGGACTTTCCGCCCCTGGATTGACCCACAACTCTCGGCACCCTTTTGCGGCTATTTCCGGCAACAACCCCACGCCCACGGACGGCGGCACATACAAACTCACCCGATCAAGCTCCACTGGTATCTCCGTAACCGACCGGTACGACCGCAGTCCGGCAATCGTGTCAGCGCGCGGATTGACCGGATACACATCAAACCCAGCCTTCAAATGCGCCACCAACGAACGATGACTGTATTTGCTGGGATCACTCGACGCCCCCACAATCGCCACCGTGGGCTTGCGCGTCGGCTGCGACTTGGAAGTTACCGGGTTGGCACTCACGCCCCGTTCTCATACCGTCAATCCCCCACCGAATCAACCGAACCAAGCGGTTGGAGTGCGATCAAAGCGATACTCACTTCTTAAGCTGACGGGGAGATGTTTTACCTATGGCGTTCCCAATCGTGATTGGCGCGTAGCACTCGCACATCAACAGGGGCAGGACGCCGGGGCGGTGGATCAGCTGATTCACATTTTCCTCATTAGATACCCCTGTCCACGAGATCAACCCATCCTTCCGTCACTTTAATCGCACCCCTGTTCCAATGCTTGCTTCACATCCTTGTAGCTGATGATAGTTTTTCGCGTCGCGGTTTGGGTTTCCTTGGTTGTGTTAGCTTGTGTGTCCAAGTGAACCATCACAACCCATTCCTGTGCTGAACACTCCCGACACTACCAAACGAAACCAGGATGCGGTTATTGACCGGCAATTCGCAAACGATGGAAAAATCAGAGAGAGCAAGGCCGCGGCTTTTAGAATCGGCGGCGGAGCACGCCGGTGCCGGGTGAGCCAATCCAAAGGGTTCGGCTGTTACCGGGTTCGAGAACGACCTGAATCGCGAACGGCCAAGCAAGCCCGTCATTTACATTTGTCCAAGTCAAACCACCGTCGTTGCTGACCATCACTCCGCTCGACTCAGGCTTTCCCCCGGAGCTGAAAGCGCTGGAAGCTGTGGCGTAGATTCGCATGGGGTTCGCAGGATCAACGGCCACGCCTCGTTGGAACGGGTCGTTGCGGATGGGTGTCCACGTTTGTCCATCATCCGTGCTTCGGTAAAGTCCACGTCCGGGCCCGTGAACAGCAACCCAAAGACATCCGCTGCGCGCGGGATCTGGATGGATGGCTGCGACGCCCGTCCATCCTCCTTCCCAGAACTGCTTTGGTCGTGAGCCACCGGTGAATTCCGCAGGGCCGATTTTCACCCACGTTCCCGCATTTCCACCCTGTCTCGACCTGAACAGGCCGGCCTCGCCCCCCGCATAGATAAGGTTGCCATCATGGTTGTCCACTGCCGTTACCCGGCAGCCAGTGGACTGAAAGACCAGATTCCATGTCAGCCCGTCGTCACGGCTGCGATAGACGCTGCCGTTAGCAGTTACGAAGAGAATGCGGGCCGACACAGGGCTGTTTCGATCGAGGGAGAGTCCGCAAATATACCCCGTTGGCATACCTGTGTTCGCATACTTCCAGCTAGAGCGCTCGCCAGCGGCAGCGCTTCGGAGAAGTGTCATGTCGGGTGGTTCCACGCTACTTCCCTGAGTGGCCCAAACGATTTCCGGCCGCACGGGATCGGCCAGAATCGTCAAAGTGTTCCCACCATTGCCTTGCCAGTCGCCTGTGAAGTCAGGGTGGTTGCAGTTTTGCCAACTCGCTCCACCATCCAGACTTCTCCAGAAGCCCAAATCGAAATAACCGGCATAAATTTGTTTCGGCGCCGCCTCGCTGATGGCCAAGGCAAAGAGGTTTACGTTGTTGAGTCCTCGTCCCCGCCACCAACCCGGTGCCGTTGAGTCCGTGAAGAGCGGAGCGAACCTTCTACCCGCATCCCAAGACACAAAGGCCCCTTGGCTGTCTATCCAAAAGACTGCGTTCGGATTGGCCAGCGAGCCGCCGATCGTCCTCGGAACTCCATGGCCACGTTCGTAGGACCATCCCAAATCCTGCCAACCCGAATCCCAATCCGCCGGTGCCCCAATTCGTGACCAGGTTTTTCCACCGTCACGAGTTCGCCAAACACCGCTCTCAGGTTCCCACGCTTCGCGGTCAACCTCAATGACAAAGGCGCTATCCGGATCTTGTGGCCATAGACGAACCACTCCGGTGTGGGGCGCTAGGGTTTTCCAGCTCTTGCCCGAATTAGTGCTCTTCCAAACCCAGCCTCGGGATCGTCCCCCGGCCAACCGGCGCCGATTAGTTGCCCAGATAGTTCCCGAATCGCGTGGGTCAATTGCAACATCGAGGAGATTGGGGGGGGCGGGAATCCGTTCCCAGCGGCCACCGCCGTCGGTACTGCGGAACAATCGTCCCGGAGAGGCAGCGAACCAATCCGCGCCAGTGAGAACATGAATTTTTGTGGCGACGTTGGGGTCAATCACCAGCTTCGTAACACGGAAGCGTTTCGGGAAAACACTCCCGGCGGAGTTCCAGGTCGCTCCCGCATCCGAGGAACGGAAAACGCGCCCACGCTCCGAATCCCACGCATCTTGCAAAACCGCATAGGCGATTCGAGGCGTCGAATCAGCAAAAACAACTGCCGAAGCATACCCACCGGCCAAGACTTTCTGAAAACTGCTCCCGCCGTCAACCGTGCGAAAAATTCCATCACTGGTGCCCAGCAGGAACACGCCGCTTTGTGTAGGGTGAAAAGCGAGGGATGCAACATGAGTGGAAGTCAGGCCATGGGCCGAGCCAAGCACAATCCAAGTGCGGCCGTCGTCACGGCTGAGATAGGCTCCGCTCAAGTCGCTACCCACCACAATGGTGCCGTCCACTCCGGCACCGGCAACACTGAATGCTCCTCCGCCGCCCGGATTGCACTGCTCCCAGCTTACCGGGAACGCTGAGGGCACACTCCAGAAAAAAACGGCGATCGCCGTGCACCAAAGTCTCTGACATGCGTTTCCACCATGGAAAAATCGAGCGTTCAATGATGCTACGGCCTTCACAGACATCCACGTAGCTCATCGGGGAATAAAGACAAGCATCTGTCGCACATCAGCCAAGCTCGATAGCAGCCGAGATAGCTGTTCCAAAAGGATTTCTTTTGGATAAGAATCCGTGAGTTGTGATTTACGCGAGCCGGTCGCAGTGGCTTTCCACAACAGATCATTTGCTCTCGGCGCGGGCGCGGGAAAAAAGCTGCCGTTTCACTATTAATTTTACCCGCCTAGCTTGTGCTCAACTGCGAAATTCAGCGGTCTCGCCTGGGTAGGGAAAGGGGTTGATTGGCTTTGGCGCGCTAGGTAACTTCCCTCGGTTGAAGGTTGCCGGTATGGCTGAAAAAAACATCGAAACCGTTGATCGCACCGCGCGCGAGTTGTTCGAGAAAGGATTGGCGGCGTTGGAACGCAACAGTCTCGACTACGCGATCGAGTTGTTCCGACAATCCCTCGCGATCGAACCTAATTTCATTACCGCGCGAAAGTTTCTGCGCGCCACTCAAATGAAGAACGCTTCCGGCAGCGCGTTGCGCCGCGTCATGACTGCTGCCAAGGCCGCCCCACAATTGACCAAAGCCAAGCTTGCCATTCAGAAAAACCCCGGCGAGGCGATGAACATCTGCGAGCAGGTGCTCACGGACGACCCGAAAAATTCACCAGCTCTGCTCACGCTGGCCGAAGCAGCGGAAGCCGGTGGCTATTTGGAAACTGCCATCCTCACCCTCGACCAATACCTGAAAATCAACCCCAAAGACATCAAGACCATGCACTGGTTGGCGCGGATCTACTGCGCCGTGAATCAGTTCGAAGCCGCGCGAGACTTGTACGAGCGCATCTTGCAAATCAGCCCAAGTGATTTTGAAGCGCAGAAAGCACTCAAAGATGTAACCGCTCGTGGCGCCATGCACGGCGGTGGTTGGGAGAGCGCGAAGTCCTACCGGGACGTCATCAAGGACAAGGACGAGGCGCGCGCGCTGGAACAGGAGTCGCGCGTGATTCGTGCCGAGGACATGATTGAAAACCTCATTCGCGAAAACCTCGCCAAGCTTCAGCAAGAACCCGGTCATCCCGTGGTGCGGCGCGAGTTGGGACGGCTGTATGGACAAAAGGGCGATTACGACACCGCGTTGAAATATCTGGAAGAACTATTCGCCTCGGAAGCCGGGTCCGACCCATCGCTCGAGCGCGAGATTGCCGACATTAAGATCAAGCGAGCCGAAACCGCTCTTGTGGCGCTGCGCAAACAGGCGGAGAAGGAACCGACCCGTGCGGCCGAGCTCCAAGCCCAAATCCAAGCCCGCGAAAAGGAAATTCAGGAGTTGCGTCTGCGCGAAGCACAACGACTGGTGGAACGGTACCCCAACGATTTGATGTACCGATTCGACTACGCCGTGCTGCTTATGAATGCGGGACACATCAACGAGGCTGTTGAGCAATTCCAAAAATCCGTCGGCCAACCCCAGCGCCGTGTTGCGTCGCTCAACTACCTCGGCCAATGCTTCTACCAACTCGGCCTCTATGACCTCGCAGTCGAGCAGTACCTCAAGGCCATCGAGGAAACCCCGCAAATGGACGGCGTGAAAAAAGACCTGCTCTACAACCTCGGCCTCGCGTACGAGGCAATGGGTCAACACGACAAAGCAGTTGCCGAATTTAAGAAAATCGCGGCGGTGGATTTCGGGTTCCGCGACGTCCGCCAAAAAATCACCCGCAAACCTACCTGCTAAAAAAGCTCTCTCGCGTCCTCACTTCGCCGCAACGCCGATTTGCTCAGCGTTCAACGTCAATTCTCGATGTCCCGCACCGGTCGGCCCCCCTGCCTGCAAAGCCTCAGACCCGCTTCCACAGCCGGCGAATCACGGACAGATTTCTGCGATCCGCCCGAAGATCGGGGCCTTTCGGCGTCTCCAAAACCATCGGGACACCGGCCCAACGCGCATCATTCACAACGAGACGGAATCCAGCACGCCCTAGCTCGCCGCTCCCAATATGCGCGTGGCGGTCCACCCGGCTTCCCAAGGCGCCTCTGGAATCATTCAAATGCCAGGCCACGACTTGCTCGATGCCAACACGTCGCTCCAACTCGGCCACCAACTCATCATACCGGCGCGTTTCGCGCAGGTCATAGCCTGCCGCGAACAAGTGACACGTGTCCAGACACACTGCCAACCGCCGCGGCCAGCGCACCCGTTGATACAACTCCTCCAAATGTTCAACCCGGTAGCCCAACGCGCTGCCCTGCCCTGCCGTCATCTCCAACGCCAGTCGCACCGGCCGGTCGCGTGTCGCCCCTAAAACCTCATCGAGGCTACCGGCACAAGTCCGCAGGCCCTCCCGTTCACCCGCTCCCAAGTGCGCGCCCGGGTGCACCACAATCACCGGCACGTCTAACAGCGCCGCGCGTTGCACCTCATCTATCAACGCGCACACGGATCGTTCACGCACCACCGCCTGCGGTGCCGCCAGATTGATCAAGTAGCAGGCATGCGCGATAACCGGGCAATATCGGCCCGAGTGAAATCCTGCGATCTCCTCTTGCCGGTAGGGTCGCGCCGACCATTGGCGATTATTCTTCAGAAAAATCTGAATGGCGGTGCATCGTAATCGTCGCGCGATCGTCCACGCACCATCCACTCCACCCGCAATCGAGACATGCACCCCCAACGCCAACGGTGCCTTGCCTTGCTCGGTCGGCTCTTTTATTCGTCTGGCCATGGTCAAATTCTTTCGCCGCGTCGTCTTGTGGCTGTTTGTCCTGGTGGTGGTGCTGTTTTTCGCACGAAACTGGCTGGCACGCCACATTGTGCAGACGGCAGTCAAACAAGTCACCGGATTGCCCCTTCAAGTAGCCTCCGTCCACGTAGACCTGATGCGCAGCCAACTCGATGTGCGCGGCATTCGCCTCCAAAACCCACCGGATTTCCCCGAAACCCGGTTCGTAGATATGCCCAGACTGTCTGTGAACTATTCCCTGCCGTCGCTTCTCACTGGCCGCAAGCACGTCCGCAAAATCCACATCGAAATCGATCAGCTCGTCCTAGTCAAAAACCAACGCGGCGATTCCAATGTCCAAAAACTCCGGGGCGTTCGCAGCGGCGAAGCGACTTCCCAGGCGTCCTACCGGCTCGACGAGCTGCGCGTACGCATCGGCAAGGTCATCATCAAGGATTACTCGCGAGCACGGCCAACTGAACGCACCATCGTCCTAAACCTCGACCGCACCTATCGCAACATTACCGAGCAAACGAGCATCACTCGGTTGGTGTTGGTGACGATGCTAGGTCCGGTTCCGTTGCCTGAATTCGGCATTTCGACCGCGCACCTGCTACGCGGTTTAGAATCCGTCACGGACGCTGCGGGCAAGACGGTTAGCTTCGCCACCGAAACATTCGAGCAAGCCGGTCGCAGCGTTGTCGACACCCTCAAGAAATTGGCGCCGGGCAACTAACCGTATCAGGCGTTGATCGGGCGCACCTGACGCATCGCTTCGTACAACACAATCGCCACGGCCGTCGCCAGATTGAGACTGCGCACCGCGTCATTCCACATCGGAATCGAAATCGTTTCGTCCCGATGTGCCGCCAGTACCGACGCCGGTAACCCGCGCGTCTCGCGGCCGAACACCAAATAATCACCCCACCGATATTGCACAGCGG
>JANWVU010000056.1 GCA_025056465.1 Verrucomicrobiia bacterium
GTGCTGTGAGCTGGGATTCGTCGGTATTGTGTGTAGGAACGCGAGGCGCTTTCCGGGTGGGCGTTCACGGCGGTTTTGTCGAGCATTGGAATGCGAAGGGTGAAAAAGTCCGATACCCCCACGTTCCCGACGTACCAACGATGCAGCAAAATTTCGTGGACTGCATTCTGGGCCGCGCCGAGACGCCGTGCCCGGCGATTTGGGGATTGCGGCAGGCATTGCTGATGGATGCGCTTTACGAGTCTGCGCGCACCGGCCGCGTGGCGAAAGTGCAACCAGAATAACGCCCGCCACATGCTGGTCGCTGCGCTGTCAACCTTCCTGTGATTTGTTTGTGACCTGATTGTCAACCGGTTTTCTCGTGACAGCTACGCGAGCTTTTGCTAGGCAGGAAGCGGCGTTGGGTCAGGTTGCCTTGGGAGGAACCCGGTAAGCCAAGCACCCGAAAGGAGAAGCGCCACGATGCGTTGGATTGTATTGGCAGCGGGGTTGGTGGTTGGAATCGTTAGCGGGACGGTTGCCGAAGAAAAAGTGCCCGCCAGCAAACGGGTGTTGAAGTATTGTGACCCGGTTTGCGAACTGCAGGCGCAAGATATGGCGTTCTCGCTTCTTCTCGAGGCCTACCGGCAAAACAAAGCCTACCGGATTCAATCCACCTACGAGGCGCGGTTGAACGCGGCATCTGCGATGTCCGAGGCGCATGGCTCCCTGCTCATCCAATCTGACTCCGAGGGCCTGAAAACCTTGCGTGCCTGGGTCATGGAGCTTGCCGAGCAGGAACGTCAACTCGCTATGGAAGAACTTCAACGCGATGTCGAGCGCTTGAAAATCGCCTACGGTTGTGCGCGCCGGGCTGACGAGCAGCAATTGGGTTTGGCGGTCCCATCCAAAGTAGACCTACCTACCGCCGCACAGCGGCTGGCCAGCTTCAACATCGTCGCAGGCGGCAAGTTCTCCGGTAGCGGACTCAAATTGATGCGTCCCAGCTCGGCCCAATCGATTCTCCTAGACGCTGCCGAACCCAATATTGCCTCCGAAGGGATCGAGTCTTGTGAAACACATTGACATCCATCGGCAAACTTGTTACGGGGTGCGCAAGGGCGTGATAAGCAGGAGGGGAGAATTATGAAGAAATTTCTGAAAAGCCTGGCTGTTTTGGGGGTAATGCTTAGTGTCGGCAACGCTGTCGCCAACTTCACGGGTGACCCTGTCGCGGATGGATGGAAATTCCACGGTAACTCGCTTGACCTTGGTATCTTCGCCCGAGACGCAGGCGGGGCTCTCTATTCCTTCGACGTGTACAGCCACTCCTTCACTCTGTCGGAGGACGACGAACTCGTGGACGACGTCTATTGGAAACCGGGTGACCAAATTTACGGCGTGGGTGGTGTCAACCTGAGTGGCTACATCAACCGCGTTCGTATCGTCGCCAAATTCGGGGCCAGTGACGCCATTTTCTCACCATCGACCTATGTCGGGTCACCCGGAGACGGGAAGAGCGATTTCTCCGATGGGGACGGCGGCATCGGAAGCGTCTTGGTCGGTTACGAATACAAGTTCGACGGCGACCAATTAAACCCAATGGTGTTCGGTCAGAACGGCGGAATCGTAACCCCTGACATCGTCCAGTACTACGATGGCACCACACCAGTCCTTAACATTGATGTTGTGTATGCGTACGCGCGGGGCATCTTCCAAACAGAAGGCATCGCGCCTACCGAGGACACGAATGCTGACCCGATCCTCCGCGACGTGCTGCAATCCTTTGAAATCATCGTCAACCTCACCGCCCTGGCAGACCCTCTCCGTGATGGCGTCAACGAAACCGGTTTCGATCCTATCCCCGCTTTGGGCGGCTTAGCAGTTGTGGTAATCCAAGAACACACCTACGCGCGGTATACCGACGCCCTTATTCCAGAACCGTCCACGGGTGTCTTGGTATTTCTCGCGGCAACCGGCCTGCTCGCGATACGCCGCCGCGGTTGAGTAACCGCGCATCGCATAAAGCCGCGAGAGCGCTGCGCTACAGCGTAGCGTAGGCTCGTCGTCAGCCGCTCATCCCCGCGACTTCGCGAGGTACCCTCGGCGAACAAGCGTTGCAGCACGATTCCGCTTACCTCCCTATCGCAGCGGGGCCTACCGGTTGCACTCAAACAAGAGAGCAACCACCATCACCATGACAGGTTTTCGCTTGGCTTTTGCTGTCGGAATTCTTACGGTACCGACCGACATAGGGGTGGGGACCCGAACATGTATCTGAAAAGTCTGACGCTCAACGGCTTCAAGTCGTTTGCCGAGAAAACGACTTTGGAATTCCTACCGGGAGTCACGGCCATCGTCGGCCCAAACGGCTGCGGTAAATCCAACATCGCCGATGCCATCCGCTGGGTGCTCGGCGAGCAATCGGCCAAGGCACTGCGCGGCAGTGAAATGGCCGATGTGATTTTCAACGGCACCGACGGACGCAAGCCGGTCGGCATGTGCGAAGTCAGCATGACCTTTGCGGACGTTGACCCACAGCAGTTATCCTTACCGGGCGTCAACCTCGACTTCCACGAAGTGACCATCACCCGTCGTGTGTACCGTGATGGTAAAGGCGAGTATTTCATCAACAAAATCCCCTGCCGGTTGCGCGACATTCAGAACCTCTTCATGGATACCGGCATTGGCCGCAGCAGTTACTCGCTAATGGCGCAAGGCCAAATCGATCAAATCCTGTCCGCGCATCCCGAAGATCGCCGCACAATTTTTGAAGAGGCTGCCGGCATCAACAAATACAAGCATCAGAAAAAAGAAGCGCTCCGCAAACTGGAATACACCGAGCAAAATCTGCTGCGGCTCACCGACATCATCAAAGAGGTCAAACGCCAGATTATTTCATTGCAACGCCAGGCCGGTAAGGCGCGCCGATACCGTGAGTTGTTCGAGCAGTTGAAAACGCTCGATACGCGGCTTGCACGCCATCGCTACGACGAGTTGCAACAGACCATTACCGGCTTGGAAAACCAGCTCGCACAACTGACCGCGCAAGCCGAGCAGGACGCGGCGGACCTCGTCGAGCGCGAACAGCAGGTGGCGCAGTTGCGCCAATCGCTCGCTGCCATCGAGAACGCGATCCAAGAAACCATCCAACGTGGCCACGAACTGCAACGTGACCACGAGCGACATCAACAGCGCATCGCATCTCACCGCGAACGCATCGCGGAGTACGAACAACAAATCGAACGCTACCGGCTCGAGATCGCGGCCAATGAGGAAAAAATTCGCACCAACGAAACCGACCTCGCGCGGCTGACCAACGAGTTTGCGCAGACGGAGGATGAGCTGGGAAACGCCAGGGCGCGGCTCGAACAACAACAAACGCAGTTGCGGGATATCGAGTCGCGATTGGCGCGGGAACAGCAGACCGTGGAGGAAGCGCGCGCGCTGTTGTTTGATTTTGAAAACCAAGCAGTGCGTTGCCGCAACGAGTTGGCGGCGCTGGAGCAACGGCGGCAACAAGACGCACTGCGCGCCCAACGGTTGGCGTCCGAAAAACAACAACTGGAACAACGACGTCAGCAGGTCGCCACCCAACTGGCGGCGTTTCAAACCGAGTTGGACTCGCTGCGAACAGCGGTACAACTCCAACGCGCGGCTGTCGAGCAGGCCAACGCAGCCGGGGAATCTGCTGCGCTGCGACTGAGCCAGACCACGGCACAATTGCAGACCATGACCAACGAGTTGGCGGAGCAACGCGCCCGATTGGCGGTGCTACGCCAATACTTCGCCGCCCCGGAAGGTCGCGAAACGATCGGCCAGTTGTTGGAGGTGGATGCGCCGTATGGCGCCGCGATTGAGGCTGCGCTCAATGGACGGATGCATACTGTGTTGGTGGACGATGCCGCGACCGCACGCGCGGTTTTGGCCGACGCCCAACGCAATCTCACCGTCACGGCGCCCGAACTGTGGCGGACATCCCCGACCCCCACCGGCTTGCCTGAAGGAACCATACCGGCTGCCGCTGTCGCACGCGTGCGTGACCCCCGGTGGGCGCCGTTGTTGGAGGCGTTGTTGGCCAACGTAGTGATTGCCGATAATCTCGACGCGGCGGTGGCGTTGGCAGGTCAACATCCCGGCCTGATCGTTGCCACCCGGCAGGGTGAGCTGGTCTCGCCACCCGGTATTCTGAGTCGGCTCACCACCGGCCACATGGCGGAAATCAGTGCGTTGACCGAGTCCTGCCGGCAGCGCGAGCAACACGTGGCGGAATTAACCGCGCAGCAGTCCACCGAGCAACAGGAACTGGCCGCTGCGGAGGCAGCGCGGGAACAATGCCGGGCGACGTTGCACCAGCACGAACTGGCACTGGCCGGTAAGCAAGGCGAGTGGGCTACGTTGCAGAGCGAGCAACGCGACTTGGACGGCAAATTGCACACGGTGCAGTTCGAGCTGAGCGCTTTGGCCGATCAAACTGTGAACGACAACGCGCAGCGGGCCCAGTGGGAACAGTCGTTGCAGCAGGCCGAAACGGCGCAGCAACAACAACGAGCCGTGTTGGAAGCGGCGCAACGTGCGGTGGCCGAGTTAACCCAGCAAAAAACAGCGGCGACGGATGCGCTGACGGAGTTGCGGGTGGCCGTCGGTAGTGTGGAGCACCGGCGGCAGGCCATTCAGTCGCAGCGCGACACGTTGGAAGCGCGTGTGCGGGATTTACGGGAGCGGTTGGCGACTTGCCACCATGAGATTACCGGCTGCCAGAACCGTATCACGCAGTGTCGCGCGGAAATTGAGGAGTCCGAGCAAGAGTTGGCCGCCATCGCCGTAACCCGGCAACAGGTAGAGCAGCACCTGACCGGGTTGCAGCATCAGCGCGGCGAGGTGGCCGCGGCGATCGAACAGGCCGAAGCGGAACTGCGCGCGGTGCGGACGCGGGCCGCGGAGGCGATGCAGCAAAAAACCGGGTTGGAAGTGGCGCGGGCGCAAAAACAAATGGAGCGTCAAAACCTCAAAGAGCGCATCTGGCAAAAGTATCAGGTCAATGTGGAGGACGTACCGGCACCGGCGATCACGGTGACCGTAGCCGATCAAGGGCCGGTCATCTCAGAACAAGTTGAGTTGCCAACCGATTGGGATGCAATGGAGCAACAGGTGGCGGAACTGCAAGCGCGGCTCGATGCCATGGGTCCCGTGAATCTCGAAGCGATTCAGGAGTATGACGAGCTGGAGGAACGCCACCGGTTTCTCACCCAGCAATACGAGGACTTGGTCAGCGCCAAGGAGCAATTGCTGCAGGTGATTGCCAAGATCAACTCCACCACTCGCAAGCTGTTCACGGAGACCTTTGAAAAAATCCGAACCAATTTTCAGCAGACGTTCACCGAGTTGTTCGGTGGCGGGCGAGCCAACTTGCTGTTGGTGGACGAGAGCGATCCGCTGGAGTGCGGCATCGAGATCATGGCGTCGCCTGCCGGTAAGCAACTGCGCAGCATCTCGCTGCTTAGCGGTGGCGAGCGCGCGTTGACCGCCACGGCGTTGCTGTTTGCGATTTACATGGTCAAACCGTCCCCGTTCTGCGTGCTGGATGAGCTGGATGCGCCGTTAGATGAGTCGAACATCAATCGGTTTGTGCGGATGCTGCAACGGTTCGTGCAGCAATCGCAGTTTGTCGTCATCACCCATAACAAACGCACCATCGCCATGGCCGATGCTTTGTACGGCATCACCATGGAAGAGCACGGCATCAGCAAAGTCGTGAGCGTGAAATTCAGTTCGCGCGAGGAAATGGGGCGCGCCCGGGCCGCCGCCGCAAACGCGCTGGACGGTGCCGCCATGGCAACCGCCGACTCCGAACCGGTATGCGACGAGTTGCACAACGAGTTGCTCAGCGAAAAGGCCGAACGTTTGCCGCCGATCAATCCGTCAACCGTCGTAACGCCCGAAACCGTACCGGTATTGTCCGCCGCTGCGCCGCCGGTGGCCGACGAGGTGCGCGCAGCGGTGGAAGCCGCGGAAGCAGCCGCGGCGGCGGTGGAGGCAACCTTGGCCGAGACAGCGGCGAAAACTGAACCGTTAGCCTCGTAGCTTTCTCCCCCCTCAAATTCGTCGAAGTCATCCGCGCCACCGGCCATTGGAGCGGCCCGACTTCCCAAATAGCCGCTTCCACGCTACGGTGCGTGTATGACAAGGGAGCAATTGTTGGAGCGCAGCCGGCAGCGTCCGATTCTGTTAGTGTTCTTGCGTCACCTCGGCTGCACGTTCTGCCGCGAAACACTCGCCGACATTAGCCGGCGACGGCGCGACATTGCGAAGTTGGGCGCCGACATCGTGCTGGTCCACATGGCCGACCCACAACAATGGGAGGGTTTCATCCGCCGATATGGATTGCAGGACGTGACAGCGATCCACGATCCCGGCAAGGAGTTGTACCGGGCCTTTGGGTTGAGGCGCGGCACGCTCCGACAATTGTTCGGTCTCCGCGTATGGCTGCGAGGCATCGCCGCCGGTATCTTTCGTGGTCACGGCCTAAGCATCCCCCGGCAGGACCCGTGGCAGATGCCGGGGGTGTTTGTGTTGAAGGACGGCAAAATCACCGCCGCCTACCGCCACCGCTACGTGTCCGACCGTCCTCACTATGTCGGATTGGTCTGCGAGGGTTGCGGGCTACCGGGCATGAACGCCTTAAATCCCGCCTCAGAAAATCCGTTACCGGGTACCCGCGCGCGAGTCGCGCCAAGTTAGGATGCTGGGTCGCCTCTCCGTCGCAGCAGGAAACACGTTCCCGTCAAGCCCAACAAAACCAGCAAGCTAGTGACCGGCTCCGGAATAATGGCCAAGCGGTTGAAGAACTGCTCGTTGGCCTCCGTGATCCCCGCTTTTTCGACGAAGAACCGCACGCGGTCAATCCCGCTTCCCGCTGTGCCTGCCAAGGGGCGGTTGGTCCACACAGAGAGAGGCACTCCATTGGTCTCCTGTATGGAAACCGTCATGGTGTCAGGGCCGGTAAGCGCAAACTCCAGACGGTAACCCATGCCAGGGATATGTTCTAAACCGGTTGAAAAAGTCCCCGTCGCATCTCTTAACAGATAATTTGCCACGTCCCAGCGTAGCAAAAGGCCAATTCGCGCCTCGCCCAAAGCATTCTTTAGCTCGACACCAAACCTCCCATCCCCACCGAGTCTGCCATTATCAATAAAGACGATGAAAGATTGCCCAACAGATAAATCGCCAATGAATGGTCGAATCGCCTCACTGAGGACGTTGGTGCTGCCGTAGAGGGCGAAAGACTTACGCATCACGTCGATGCCTGCACGATTATCGACCGCATTATTTTCGGAGGTCCCGATGTAATGGGGCACGAGATGTACGCCAGGCTGTATGTCGGGCGGCCCATACATGTTGAGTTCCCAAGGGCCAAAACCGAACCCACCGTTCTCACCCGTTTGCCACTCCCCCCAGAGCGGCCCGGTGTATATGGGGTCGTTCGCGTCATCGTAAGCGAGCGCTGCCGCCCTTGCTTCTGCCTGAAGTAGAAACGCAACAACAAACACTCCAACTAGGCGTGATTTGATCCTTTTCATCCTATGCCAACTCCTTTCCCTCAATCCACTTTGGCACCCACATGGCACCCACAGGCGGGTGCTAATAATCAGGTGGCAGGATGCTGTCAATATAAATGTAAAGCGCCGGCGCACCACCGGTCTAAAATCGGGGACATTTGCGGATGTTCGCTCCGCTGACGTAAAACCACACGCGGGTCAAGGCCAGTAGTCGCGGACGGTGTGGCAGAAGACCCGGTAGTTGTCCTAGGGAATGTGATCCTGCGGGCTCGTGTTGGTGGCCGCGACGAACCGACGTTTCGCGTTGCCCACGCGCAACATCGTCAGAGTTTCCTCGCGCACCTGCAGGGTCGTAGCGTTTTTCAGAAAAACCACGTCAATGTTGGCGGCCTAAAGAAAGGCAAACGAAATGCCCAACTCACGCACCATCGCCACCGTGCGCTTGGTTTACTTCTCCCAACCAGTTTCCCCCGCGCCGGCGTGCGCTTCGACACCGCATCGTGTGCGCGGCGCGGTCGTTTACGAAGGGCCACACCGATCTGAAAAGTTGTCGCCCGGTTTGGCCACGGGGAGCCGTTCTACTTTTCCCGAGGGTTTACCCAACCAAGTGGAAGGGGCCGGTGAGCAGGCAGATTTCGATGAGACCACATCCTAAGGTCTACGGGGAGAGCTCAACATCTGAGCCGGCCGTTCATCCCTACCGAGCGAGGGACAGGCTCCGACGGATGTCATCCTTGACCTGCTTTCGACGGAAAAGTATTGTTTTTTTGCGTAGCTGATCCCTCCTACGGATATGCCAGCTCAAGATGAATTTGTGATCGAGATTTTGCGGGACGTTGGCTTGGTCACGCTCGACCAAATTCATCAGGCCGAGCAGAAAGCGGAGGAAGAGAAAATCGGGCAGGTTGAGGCGCTGATCAAACTGGGGTTCATTACCGAACGGGACGTGACCAAGGCTCTGGCCAACCAGTTTGGGCTGGAGATGATCAGCTTGACGGATTACCGGGTGCCCGACGACGTGTTGCAATGTATCCCGCGGCATATCGCTCACCGATACAAGGTGCTACCGGTTTATAAACACGACAGCACGTTGACCGTGGCCATCAGCGACCCGCTGGACGTGGATACGGTGGATAGCTTGCGGTACATCTTGAAGATGAATGTTGAGGCTGTCGTCGCCACCAAATCTGAGATCGAGGTAGCTCTCAGTCGGTACTACGGCACCGCGGATGAGACCGTCGAAAAAATGCTACACGACATCACCGAGGGTGAAGTGCAGGTCAACCTACCGACCCGCGCCACGGAAACCCAAATCGAGGACACCACCACGACCGAGGCCGACGCGCCGATCATCAAGCTGGTCGGTTTGATCATCATGGAGGCTTACCGGAATCGCGCCAGCGACATTCACATCGAGCCGCTCGAGAAACGACTGCGTGTGCGCTACCGGATCGACGGCGTGTTGCATGAAGTGGACAACCCGCCAAAGCGCCTTCAACCCGCCATCATCAGCCGGTTGAAAATCATGGCGAACATGAGCATCGCCGAAAAGCGCGTTCCGCAGGACGGACGTATTCAGATTCCCGTGATGGGCAAAACGCTCGATTTGCGTGTGTCGTCGTTGCCGACCAACCATGGCGAGAGCATCGTGATGCGTATCTTGGACAAATCGAGCCTGTTGCTCGGTCTCGGCGACCTTGGTTTTTTCAGTGATGATCAGGAGAAGATGGAGCGACTGATCTCGCTGCCCGATGGCATCTTTCTCGTCACGGGGCCGACCGGATCGGGGAAGACCACGACGTTGTACGCTTGTTTGAACGCCATCAACAAACCGGATCGCAAGATCATCACGGTGGAGGACCCGGTTGAATATCAGCTCAGCGGCATCAACCAAGTGCAGGTCAATCCCGAGATTAATCTCACCTTTGCGGCCGCACTGCGCTCGATCCTGCGCCAGGCGCCGAATATCATCATGATCGGCGAGATTCGTGATTTGGAAACCGCCAACATCGCGATCCAAGCCTCTCTTACCGGTCACCTTGTGTTCTCCACGTTGCACACCAACGATGCACCTTCGGCCGTGACTCGTTTGATTGACATGGGTGTGAAACCCTTCCTCGTGGCGTCCTCAGTGCGCGCGATCATGGCGCAACGGCTGGTGCGGCGAGTTTGCAAACAATGCCGGGAGCCCTACACGCCGACGGAATACGAGATGCGAGTTTTGAATCTGAAGCCCGAAGAATTGACCAAAACCACGATTTACAAGGGACGAGGTTGTCCTGAATGCAATCGGACGGGTTACCGGGGGCGGTGCGGCATCTACGAGATATTCGTGCTGGACGATGACGTGCGTCAGCTCATTTACGAGCGCGTACCGGCCAACGTATTGCGCGCCCGCGCGCGCGAACTGGGAATGCGAACCCTGCGCGAGGATGGCGTGCGGAAGATTCTCGCCGGTATCACCACGCCTGAGGAAGTGATTTCCATCACGGTCGGCGACGAGAATTAGCAGTGGCTAAATTGGAAAGGATCAGCGAATGAGCAAAGTGCATATGGATCAACTATTGCAGGTTTGCGTGGACGAGGGTGCGTCCGACCTGCATGTGCGCGTGGGCGTACCGCCGATCATCCGATTGCACGGCAATTTGATGCCACTGGACCTGCCACCGTTGACACCGGATGACACCGAGTCATTGATGAAGGCCATCACATCGGAATCGCACATCCAGCGGGTGCGCGAAATCGGTGGCACGGATTTTGGTTTCGCGTTCGGGGATCAGGCGCGGTTTCGCGTGAGCGTATTCAAGGAGCGCGGCAACTACGGGATCGTGTTGCGGCAAATTCCGAACAAACTCATGACGCTGGAGGAAATCGGTCTGCCGCCCTCGATCAAAGACCTGCTTTACCGCCCGCGTGGATTGATCTTGGTAACCGGGCCGACCGGGTCGGGGAAAACCACCACGCTGGCCTCCATGATTGATGTCATCAACACCGAGCGGGATTGCCATATCATCACGATCGAAGATCCGATTGAGTACTATCACCCGCACAAGAAAAGCATCGTCACCCAACGCGAGATTGGCGTGGACGTAACGAATTTTGCGGAAGCACTGCGACGCGGTCTCCGGCAGGACCCCGACGTGATTTTGGTGGGTGAAATGCGCGATCTTGAGACGATGGAGGCCGCCATCACCGCAGCGGAAACCGGTCATTTGGTCTTTGCGACGCTTCACACGACCGGCGCTGCACGGACGGTGGATCGAATTGTGGATGCGTTCCCCACCAATCAACAAGAGCAAATCCGAACCCAGCTCGCGTCGTCGATCCTTGCGGTGATCTCCCAATTGTTGCTGGTGCGCGCGCAGGGCAAAGGCCGCATCGCGGCGTTCGAGATCATGATTAGCACGCCTTCGATCCAGGCGTTGATTCGCGAGAACAAGACGTTCCGCATCACTTCCGACATTCAGACGGGCGCCAAGTATGGCATGGTCACGTTGGACGGCAACCTGTTGAGCTTGTATGAGCGGGGGTTGATCACGTACGGCGATCTGATCACCAAGGCGCAAGACCCGCAGAGTGTCGTGGCCAAACTGCAGGAAATCGGCGTCAAAAGGCGGTAACCATGTTTGAGGGCGAGTCCGGTATCTTGGCCGAGCTGGTCCAACAAAAAGGACTGGTCACCTCTGAGCAGTTGTCTGAGCTTGTCGAAGAACACCAACGCACCGGTAAGCCAATGGCAGAGGTGTTGATGGATTTTGGCATCCTCACGGAGGATCAGCTTCTGCAGTTGGTGGCGGATTATCTCAACATCGAGTACGTAAAGTTGACGGAGATTGACATTCCGCCGAGTGTGTTGCGCGCGATGCCGGCCAGCGCCGCGCGCATGTATGGTGCCGTACCCATCCGAGCGGCCGGTAACCTGATGACGGTCGCGGTGATGGACCCGTTCAATCCACGGTTGACAGAAGAACTGGCTTTCGTGCTGGGAAAGGATGTACAACTCGCTGTCGCCCCTCCCAAGCAAATTGAAGAGATGCTCAATCGTCATTACGGCGAGGAGAGCGAGTCCATGCAGGAATTGCTCGGCGATATGGAGAAAGAATTGGCGACTGCTGGACTTGCCGAGCTGGATGAGAGTGCGACCGCCAAGGCCATCGAGGAGGAGGCGAACAAGGCCCCAATCGTGCGGTTCGTTAATTTGATCCTTTTCCAGGCCATTCAGGACCGCGCCAGCGACATTCACTTCGAGCCGTTTGAGGACGAATTCAAAATTCGCTACCGGGTTGATGGCGCGCTCTATGAAATGGCGCCGCCGCCGAAGCACTTGGCGCTGCCGGTGATCTCCCGCATCAAGGTGCTTGCCAACCTGAACATCGCCGAGCGCCGGTTGCCTCAAGACGGCCGGATCCAAATGCATATCGCCAACCGCCCGATTGACCTGCGTGTTTCCACGTTGCCCACCCAATTTGGCGAATCGTGCGTGCTGCGCGTGCTCGACCGCAGTGTCGTCAATCTGGAGCTCGAAAATCTCGGAATGCCGACTGATGTTTTTGAAAAATTGGTCGAGCTAATCAACCTGCCTAACGGGATTATCATCGTCACGGGTCCCACCGGGTCCGGAAAAACAACGACGCTGTATTCTTGTTTGAAGCGGATCAACAAGGTCGAGCTGAAACTACTCACGGCCGAAGACCCGGTGGAGTACGACCTCGAAGGCATTATGCAGGTGCCAATCAATGAAGCCGTAGGGCTGACCTTCGCGCGTGCACTACGTGCATTTTTGCGACAGGATCCAGACATCATCATGGTGGGCGAAATGCGCGATCTGGAGACGGCGCAAATTTCCATCCAGGCATCCCTCACAGGCCACCTCGTGTTTACGACGCTCCACACTAATGACGCGCCGGGCGCCGTGACGCGCATGATTGACATGGGTGTGGAGCCGTTCTTGATCTCCTCGACATTGCAGGCGGTGCTCGCGCAGCGTTTGGTTCGCACGATTTGCAAACGGTGCAAAGTCGCCTATGAGCCCAATCCTGCGATTCTGAATGAACTGGGTCTGACGCCAGAAGATGTGGCCGGTAGGCCATTCTATTATGGAAAAGGGTGCTTGGAGTGCAACGAGACTGGCTATCGGGGACGCAAGGGACTTTTTGAGCTGCTCGTAATCACGGAACCCATCCGCGAGTTGATCAACTTGCGCGCCCCATCAGGCGTGATTCGGGCCAAGGCCCAAGAGTTGGGGCTGCGGACATTGCGCCAAGACGGCATTCGCAACATTTTGGATGGTGAAACCACAGTCGAAGAGGTATTGAAATACACGTAATTTAGCAACGGCGGGTCGGGTCGCCCGCAGGAGGTTTGTATGGCTCGGTACACGTACGTCGCGTTGGATGCCAAGGGTAAAGAGATTACCGGCGAGGTAGAAAGCGACAGCTCTAATAATGCCGTCGCACGCATCCGCGAAATGGGGTACTTTCCCACCAACGTCACGGAGGCCCGTGCGCCAACTCGCGCCCCAACTGCAGCAGGCGCACGCGGTGCGCGAAAAGCCCTTTCCATCAACATCACCCTCGGCGGGGGCAAAGTTAAAAGTAAAATCCTCACCACTTTCACGAGGCAGTTAGCCACCTTGATCGATGCCGGTCTACCCCTGCTTCGCGGCCTGAATGTCTTGCGCAATCAGGAAAAAAATCCGGTGCTCAAACGCACCTTGGGCAATATCGCCGAGGCGGTAGAGTCCGGTAGCACCTTCAGCGAGGCGTTGGCGCAACATCCAAAGATTTTCAACAAACTCTATGTCAACATGGTGCGAGCGGGCGAGGC
>JANWVU010000057.1 GCA_025056465.1 Verrucomicrobiia bacterium
TAGGTCGTGCAACCGGCTGAGCAACTCATCCAGCAATGCGGGGCGACGGATCGGTTCGTTGCGCCAGAGAGGGGTACCGGGTTGGCAGACGGCCCGCACGGCCGGTACGGCAGCCAACGCCTCGCGCAACGCCACCAAATCGCGCGCGTTGCCGGTCCCCACGCTGAGCCGACTCAGCGTGCGTTCGAGGTCGCGCACCGGATCGAGTTTCTCGCGTAGCTCCGCCAGCAGTTGCGGTTGCTCGATCAAAAACGCAATCACATCCTGCCGGGCGCGAATGGCGCCGAGGTCTTGTAACGGATGCAACACCCAGTCGCGTAGCATGCGCGCGCCCATCGGCGTGACCGTATGATCGAGACAGCCTAACAAGGAATGACGGCGGTCACCGCGCGCGGACTCAACCAGCTCGAGATTGCGTTGGGTGGTGGCGTCGAGCACGAGATAATCGGTGACGCGATACACCTGCAGTCGGTGGAGATGACCGACGTCACGGCGCAGGGCATTTTGCAGGTAATGCAGCGCGGCACCGGCGGCGCCGATGCCGGCGGTCAACTCACCGGCGCCAAATCCATCGAGCGATTGCGTTTTGAAGTGGTCGCGCAGCGTGTAATAGGCGGTCTCGGGTTCAAACGTCCAGTCCTCGTAACCAGTCCACGTTGTGTCGGGAGCGAGTGGTTTGAGGCTTTCGAGCGTGGTTTGCGGCGCGAGAATTTCAGCAGGACGGAGTCGTTGCAGTTCGTTGCGACACGCCTCCTCAGACTCCAGCTCTGTGACGCGGAACGTGCCGGTGGTCAGGTCCACCAACGCCAGACCGTATCGGTTTGCGTCTCGGGTGAGGGCGGCGAGCCAGTTCGGTTGGCTGGCTTGCAACAGATGTGCATCGAAATGGGTACCGGGACTGAGGATTTGCGTGATGTCGCGCGCGACGAGCTTACCGGGTTTGGGTGTTTCGAGCTGGTCGCAAATGGCGACCTTGCGCCCCGCGCGCAACAGGCGGCCGATGTAACTTTCCGCCGCGTGATACGGGATGCCGCACATGGGCATGCCGTTGCGTTGGGTTAGCGTGAGATTGAGCAGACGCGCGCCGATTTTGGCGTCCTCGAAAAACATCTCGTAGAAATCGCCGAGCCGAAACAACAGCAACGCATCCGGCGGGATTTGGGATTTGATGCGCCGGTACTGTTGGATCATCGGCGTGGATGCTACCGGTGCGCTCGCCATTACAGGGAAGTATAAACCGGGCGGCGAAGCGGTCACGCGGGAAAAACGCGCAGGCCGATCCCGAAACGTTTCGGAATCGGCCCTGCACTGTCGATCCCCAGGCGGGGATGCGCGTGTGGTGGCAGATCGTTCCACCAACCACGACGTCGCGGAGGGTTTGCTTCGTCGTCCCCCCAACAGCCACCGCCATCAAAATGCAATGCGCGTGCCAGCGTGCCGTGTGGGATTGGGAGGCAGATTTTGAACAGTTTTGGTGCGGGCGAGATACCGGATTCGTGCGCGGCCAACAAAAACGTCAGCGCGACCACAGCTCACGCAGTGCAGCGCGCAGTTGTTCGACGGTGAACGGTTTCTCGAGCAACGGCAAGCCCGTGCCGACCAAAAAATCGGTCAGCCCGCTGCGAATGGTCGTCGTGCCCGTCATGAACAGCATGCGGTCGCGAAGATGCGGGTGGCGTTGGCAAACAAGGCGGAAGAATTCCTCGCCACTCATGCGCGGCATTAAGACATCGCACAGGATGGCGTCGTAATCGCCGGCGTCGAGTCGTTGGAGCGCCTCGAGGGCGTTCGGTGCAAAATCCGCGTCGCAATTCTCAAAGGTCAACACCTCGGCGATCACATCTGCCAAGGGCTCATCGTCTTCAACGATCAACACGCGCCGCATGAGTTGCCGGTTCGGAGAAATCATGGCTGGAGAACACCAGAGCGACCGCCGTGCCGGTGGCTTTTATCGGGCGAGCTGATCCAGCGCGGCGATCAACCGGTTGCGGATGGTTTCGAGCCGTTGGGGATCCGTGATTTTCTGGCCGTGGTGGTCCTGGACGTAAAAGGTGTCGAAGGCCGCGCCTTTCTCTGTGGTGATTTTGGCAAAGCTGATGTCGAGATTCAGATCGCTCAACGTATGCGTGATTACGTAGAGCAACCCCAACCGGTCCTCAGTCTGGATTTCAATGACCGTGCGGCTTTTGCTGATTTCGTTATCGAATCGGATCTCGGTGGGGATGGCCACTTCTTCAAGCCGCGGCAAGCGCGGTCGGGTGGCGCGGATGCGCGCCAGCAGTTCGTCGGGTGAAATGACCTCCCGATGCGTCAGCATCCGTTGCAACATGTGTTCGGCGGCGCTCATGGACTCGCGGTCAGTCACCGCGTTGAGGTCGCGGTCACACACGTCGAAAATGTCGAGTACCACATGATCGCCGCGCGTGTAGATCTGCGCGCGCAGAATGTTCAGTCCCGCATAGGCAAACGCACCGCAAATTTTCGAGAACAACCCGAACCGATCCCACGTCGCCACCGCCACCTGCGTGAACCCCTCGGCGGGATGCGGGTGCCAGGCCACCACCGGCATTAGCGCGTCGTCGGGTTTCTCGGCGTCGAATTGTCGCGCGAGGAATTGATGGATGACCCGCAGGTGCTCGACCATTTGCTCGGCACTGGTGTTGATGTAGTAGCTGGCTGGCATCAACTCGCAATGGGAGTAAATCTCCTCCAGCGGCAGCTCGTTTTTCAGGCGGGTGCTTACCTCGCGATACAACTGCTCGATGCGACGCGAGAGGATGTTTTGCGAGCGTTCGGGACCAGCGAGCGCTTGCCGGGTGCGATGGTATAGTCCCCACAACAACGCCTCCTTCCAGTCCGACCATGCTTTCGCACTGGTACCGGCCGCGTCGGCAAAAGTGAGCAGTTGCAACAAATCGAGATTGACCTCGTTTTTGACGACGCGAACGGCGGCCTCGATGGTGGCGGGGTCGTCGAGGTCGCGCCGCTGAGACAACATGGAGAGTTTCAGATGGTCGCGCACCAAAAACAGCAGCAACGCGGTTTCATCGGCGCTCAGCTTCAAGCGGTCGGCAACCTGCCGCGCCGCTTCCACGCTGGCCTCGGCATGCCGGTCCACGTTGGCGGCCTTGCCCACGTCGTGCAGCAGGATGGCCAGGTAGAGAATGTGCGCGTGCTCGGTCTGCTGAAACAACTTGCGGTAGTTGCAGTGCGGGGGCGTGGTGGCATCAAGCACGCGATCGAGATGTTCGATCATCTGAAGCGTGTGTTCGTCGGCCGTGTAACGATGAAAAAACTCGTGCTGCACCAAACAGGTGAGCCGACCAAACTCCGGTAGGTATCGGCCCAGCACTTCGGTCTCGTGCATGCGGCGCAAGGCGCGTCCGACCTGCCCCTTCTGCTTGAGCAAGCTCAGGAACGTGTCGCGCGCTTCGGGAGAGTGACGAAACCGGCGATCGATCAGGTCCAAATTCTCGCGAATCTGATGTCGCAGCTCGGGACACAACTCCACGCCGCGCTGTTGGAGATGGCGAAACACGCGCAGCAACCGCAATGGATCACGCCGAAACACCCCGGCCTCATCGGCGCAAATCCAACCATTGCGTAAATGAAACCCGTCAAAGTGCTCGGGTTGCGCCGCTCGTTTGCGCCACAGGACCGCCAATCGGGACCGTTTTGGTTCGCGCAACGCCATGCGTTCGGCAAGCGCTTCGGTGAGCAGAAAAAGTTCCCGGGCGTGCCGGTAGTAATCGCGCATGAACGCCTCGGTGCGCCGTAGCACGTCATGTTGCCGGTAGCCCAGGTCCGCGGCCAGGTGCGGTTGCACACTCAGGGTGATGACGTCCGAAGGGCGACCGGTGTAGAAATGCAGCGCGTTGCGGACGCGCAGAATGAACTCATACGCCTCATCCAGCGCGCGGTGTTCCGCTGCGCTAATCAACCCGTGCCGGCGCAACGCCGGTAGCCCCAGCTCGCCGTGTTTGAAAAACGCCATCCACACGAAGTTGTGGTAATCGCGCAGCCCACCGCAGCCATTTTTGACATCGGGCTCCTGGAGAAACACGGTGTTGCCGTATTTCTCGTGGCGTTGCTGCTGGTCCTGCAACCGCGCAGCGAGATATTCTTCGACATGCCCGCGCACGCACCGCCGCAACAAGGTCTGCCAGAACCGATCAAACAACGCCGCATCCCCTTCCAGCAGTCTCGCCTCGATCAATGAGGTTTTCGACTCCATATCCTGATTGGCCTGCGCGACCGCCTCGTCAATCGAGCGGGTGGAATGCCCGACCTTCAACCCCAGATCCCACAACGGATACAACACCCGTTGCACCACCGGCTCAATCGCCGCCGCACGGTTGCCGTTGCCGCCGCCGTGGAGAAACATGATGTCCACATCGGAGCAGGGACTCAGCTCGCCGCGGCCAAACCCGCCGATGGCCACCAACGCGAGCGCGCCGCTGGGCTGCGGATGTTGAGAGAGTGCGGCGCGCAACAAATGCCGCAGCAAGGTCTCGATCAACAACGCGCGACTGCGCGCCACCTCGCGGCCACCGGCGCCGCCCCGATGCAATCGCAGCAACCGGTGCTGTTCCAACTCCAAAAACTTTTTCCAAATCGCGATTCGTTCCGCATCCGGTCGCTCCAACGCCGGAATCAGACGCTTGCGGGCGTGGGTGGCGAGCGTGCGCGCATAGTCTGACGGGGTCATCGGCGCGCACCTTAGCGATTGAGGGCGCGCTTGCCAAGTATCGCCCCGCTGTGTGCCGGTTGGTTAAATCGGCAAGCGCGCGCGGCCCGACTGACGGTGGTTGTCGGGGGCGGGCGGGACCGATTTGGTGCGCACCGTTAGCCCAGCCACACCGCCTGCGCTCCGCGCCGAATCATGCTGACCGCAATCGCGGCCAGTAACAATGAGGTGATTTTCGAGATGGCGCGCAAGCCCGGCAGTCCAATCCAACGCGCGATGGTGTCGCTGAAACGGAAACTCAGATTCACGAGAGCCAAGTTCGTTAGTAACCCCGCCAGTGCGTAGCCCGTGCCGACACTGTCCATGACGATCACCAGCGTGGTCAGCGTTGCCGGGCCAACAATCAACGGCAGGCCCAACGGCACCACGCCGAATTCTTCGCCCCGCGCTGCCACTGGTGAACTACCGACCACCATGTCGTAGGTGGCCAGCGCCAGCAAAATCAACCCACCGGCAATCTGGAAATCCGGCACCGTGATGTTCATCATGCGAAAGATCCATTTGCCGAGAAACATGAACGACACCGCCACCACCAACGCAGTAATCGTTGCCTGATGCGCAATGCGGCGTCGGCGTACCGGCTCCACGCCCTGACTGATACCAAGATACAGCGGCAACACACCGACGGGGTCCACCGCGACGAACAAGGGGATGAACGCGAGCAAAAAATTTTCCAAAACTTCGGCCACAAGCCCGTGCATAGCCGAAGCCCCGCGACGTCGCAACCGCCAACAACTCGTCACCTGTCTGCCGCCCCCGATGGAACCGTTTATCCCGTAGCGTCCTTGTGGTAATGTTCGCGCCATGCGGTGGACTGCGATCCCCAAGCCCTGCGTAGTCGGTACCATTTCGCGCGCCGTGACGCTCGCGAAGTTTCACATGCCACCCGAGCCGGTTTGCCATGCCGTGGAAGTGCGTTTGGACAAAATGCTAGCGGATGCCTCCGATTGGGTTGTCCAAACCAAAGCCATCGAGGCGCAAGGCCTACCGGTCATCGTGACCGTGCGACTCGCTTCGGAGGGCGGTGAGTGGCGGCGGCCGGATGCGGAGCGTTGGGGTTACTTCGCCACCGCGCTGGAACACGTCGCGGCGGTGGATGTTGAGCTACAAAGCCGGTTGGTGTCTCAGGTCGCGGCGTCGGCGCGCCGACTCGACAAAACGGTGATTGTCTCCGCGCACGACTTCGTGAAAACTCCGTCCGCCAGCGCCCTGCGCGATTTGATTCTCGAAGCGCTGCCGCACGCCACAATCGTCAAAATCGCCACGCTCACCAAAACGCCGCAGGACATCGCCGTGTTGCGCGAGTTGGTGCAACAAGATTGGGGTCGGCCGCTCGCCGTGATGGGAATGGGGCCGCTCGCCGCGCAGAGCCGACGTGAATTGTTGCAGGCGGGGTCGGCTCTTGCCTACGGGTGGTTGGACTCCCCCGCTGCGCCCGGTCAGCCGTCCGCGGCGGAGCTCATGCAAATCGTATCCGAACTCTCGCCTGCCCCACGGCGCTGATTCTCCTACCGGCTACCGGTGAGTTATCTGCCGCGCGCCGGTAGCCGAGCCGACCGGCGTCAGTTCGCCGCCGCGAATTCTTCGTCGGTGATCAACCGCCGTCCCATCAACACGTAGTCGTGCGGGATGGCCTGCATGTCTTTGACGTAATCTTTCAGTACGAGCAGCTCGGTGAATCCCAATTTACCGAACACATGCCGGGCAGCCAGTTGCTCGCCCATGAACTCGGCCTCGAGGTGCTCTAGGCCGATGTTTTGGGCCACTTCAATCAACTCCCGCACCATTGTTTTTGCCAAACCCAAACCCCGCGCCGCGGGATGCACCACGACACTGATGCGCCCGATGTGGCGTTTCCAGCCTCCGAGCGATTGATGCAGCGACGCATCGGCCAAAATGCGTGTCTCGTCCAACGCCAACAACGGCAGGATGCGATGGTAATTGACGTTCTGACACCAATCGCGAATGACCTCGGGGTCGGTCACGCGATGTTTGAACAACAACCGCTCGGTTTCCGGTATCTCGCAGAAAAACTGATGAAATGCGCGTTCGTCCGTGGGTTGCAACGGGCGCAGGATGACCGCGCGACCATCCTTGAGCAGCGCTGTTTTGGGGTATTGTTCGAGCAGGTCTTCCAACATCATGGCCGCGCCCTCCGCTGCCGACCTTAAGGACTCCCTGTTAGCTTTGCAAGACACGAGCAGGCGGGGGACTGGCCGCTTGACCGCGTTGGGCGCGCCCTACTATGATGCGCGCCCAATTGGCGGGCCAACTCGCACGCGGTGTCTGTCATGTCGCAAACCAATGACCAACTGGCGTATGTGTTGATCAATCCCTACACGATTCACAAATCGCGGACGGGAGGCATCATTAGTCGTCTGTTTACGCGTACGGCGCTGGAGTTGGTCGCGGCGCGGATGTTTGCGCCCAGTCGCGAATTGGCCGAGGAGTTTGCCGCCACGGTGCGACCCTTCGGCGACGAGACCGACCGCAAAATTCAGGAATACATCCGCCGCTACATCTTGGAGAACTACGCGCCCGACCCGGCCACCGGGCGACGCCGGCGGGTGATGTTGCTGTTGTTTCGCGGCGAGGACGCCGTGCGCAAGGTGCGGCAGGCGGTGGGTCGGATTGATCCGCGGGTGGTCAGCGGCGACACCATTCGCGCCACCTATGGCGATTACATTCTCGACGCCAACGGGGAGCTGAAATACTTCGAGCCGGCCGTGTTGTGCGCGCCGACCCCTGAGGAGGCCGAGGTGAAGTTAAAAATCTGGGCGCGATACTCGGCTCAAGACGGCGGGTTGTTGCGTGATGTCGTGCCCTACCCACCGGGCACAAAGGTTGAGGAAACTCTCGTACTGTTGAAACCGGACAATTTCCGTTTTCCCAGCAGCCGCCCCGGCAACATCGTGGATCTAATTTCACGCACCGGCCTCTACATCATCGCCATCAAAGTGCATCGCATGACGGTGCCAGAAGCCCTGGAGTTTTACGGGCCGGTTCGCGAGGCGATGCGCCAAAAAAATCGCGAGCCGGCCGGCGCGCGTGCCCGGCAGGCGCTGGAACGCGAGTTCGGGTTGAGCCTCGACGCCGAAGTAGAGCGGGCTCTCGGCGAACTCATCGGGCCGCGCGTCGCTGAAGAGCGGTTCAACAATCTAATCAATTTCATGACCGGCGAGCGCATTGTGGCGCTTGTTTATCAAGGCCCGGACGCGGTCCAAAAAATCCGGCAGGTCCTCGGTCCCACCGACCCCAGCAAAGCCCCACCGGGCACCATCCGACGCGAGCTGGGTCAGGACATCATGGTCAACGCCGCGCACGCCAGTGATTCCCCCGAAAACGCCCAACGCGAAATGCGCATCATCAAAATCGAAGAAGACAACTTCCAACCGCTCGTCGAGCAGTTCTATCAATCCACATTGTGAGGTCATCCATGACACCTAATCTGCTGGCCCATCGCGCCACCCAACTGACTCCCTCGTTGACGCTTGCCATTGACGCCAAAGCCAAAAAACTCAAAGCCGACGGTGTGGACGTGTGCGGGTTCGGTGCGGGCGAGCCCGACGCCGAGACGCCCGAGCACATCAAGCAGGCGGCCATTACCGCACTGCAAGCCGGTATGACCAAGTACACGCCGTCCTCCGGCACGCCCGAGTTGCGCGCGGCGATTGCGGAAAAGCTCCGCGTCGAAAATGGCGTCGAGTACAAACCCTCCCAGATCATCGTCAACTGCGGCGCCAAACACTCCTGCTACAACGCCATCCTCGCCACCTGCCAACCCGGTGACGAGGTAATCATCCCAGCGCCGTATTGGCTGAGCTACCCCGAAATGGTCAAACTGGCCGGCGCAACCCCGGTCATCGTACCCACCGACGAGGCCACCGGTTTCAAAATCAGGCCCGATCAGTTCCGCGACGCCATGACGCCAGCCACCAAAATGATCATCCTCAACTCACCCAACAACCCGACCGGCAGCGTCTACACGCGTGAGGAACTGTTGGCTCTCGCGGAGGTGGCGTTGGAGGAAGACATCCTGATTCTGTCCGATGAGATTTACGAAAAAATCACCTACGACGGCGCCGTCACTACCAGCATCGCCGCGCTCAGTCCCGACATCTACCGGCTGACCATCACCGTCAACGGCTTCAGCAAAGCCTACTCCATGACCGGCTGGCGTCTCGGCTATGTGGCCGCCCCGGAACCCATCGCACAGGCCATTGACTCCATCCAATCTCACTCCACCAGCAACCCCACCAGCTTCGCCCAAGCCGGTGCCCTCGCAGCACTCAAAGGCGATCAGAGTTTCATCCGTCAAATGGTCCAAACCTTCGCCGAACGCCGCGCCTACATGTTCGACCGACTCAGCGCCATGCCCGGTATCTCCTGCGTCAAACCGATGGGAGCCTTCTACATGCTGCCCAACATCTCGCGACTTGGCCTTACCAGCACGGATTTCTGCACTCGATTGCTCGACGAACAAAAAGTCGCTGCCGTACCCGGTATCGCGTTCGGCTCCGACGCCTACATCCGTCTCAGTTACGCCTGCAGCATGGACAACATCAAAAAGGGCATGGATCGCCTCGAAGCGTTTTGCCGATCGCTCACCTCCTGAGCCGGTCGGCTCCCGCGCATGCGCACGGCGTTAATTGGCCTGCCGCAGACCGGCAAGAAAACGCTGTTTTCCCTGCTCACCGGCATCCCCTACCAACATCTCCTCGCCCGCAGCACCGACTACCACGTCGGCACCGTGAAAGTCGCTGACCCTCGCGTGGACCGCCTCAGCGCGATGTATCATCCCCAACGCACCAAATACGCCGAGATCGAATTAACGTTGGCGCCCGCACCGCCCACCGAGACTAAAGCACGTGACCAATGGCTGCAAAAACTCAAAGACATGGACGCGCTGGCGCACGTCGTGCGCGCGTTTGCTGATCCCGCCGTGTTTCACCCCGCCGGCTCGGTCAATCCCGCACGCGACATCGAACAAATGAACCTGGAACTCACCATCAGCGATCTCGCCCTCATCGAGACCCGCCTGACTCGAATCGCTCAAGACCAAAAACGCAAACCCGATCCCGACCGCGCTGACGAGGCCGCGCTGTTGCAGCGGCTCAAACCGCATCTCGAATCCGGTCAGCCGCTCCGCACCTACCCATGGCAGCCCGCCGAGGAAAAACGAATCCGCTCCCTCCAACTGCTCACCCTCAAACCCATCGTCACCATCCTCAACACCGACGAGTCCAACACCGCCACCGCGCCCGACGACCCGCTGACCTGCCGGCTCAACGCCAAACTCGAGGCCGAAATTGCCGAAATCGAAAACCCCGCTGAACGCGCCGAGTTCCTCGCTGCGCTCGGCATTCGCGAGCCGGCATTGCACCAACTCACCCGGCTGTTGTACCGCGCCCTCGGTTACATCAGCTTCTTCACCGTCGGCCCCGACGAAGTGCGCGCCTGGAGTATCCGCCACGGCGCCACCGCCGTTGAGGCCGCCCACGCCATCCACAGCGACCTCGCGCGCGGATTCATCCGTGCCGAAGTGATGAAATACGATGAACTGATCGCAGCCGGTAGCGATGGCCACAAAGCCGAAGTGCACCTAAAAGAAACCGGTCGGCTCCTGCTCAAAGGCCGCGACTACGTTGTTGAAGACGGCGACATCGTTCATATCCGCCATTCGTCCTAAACCCTGCCAATCCGCCCTCCAAAGCCCGGTGGGCCTCGCGATCGGTTTGAATGTCTTGCCTCAGGTCGCCGATGATGCGGTCGCCGTCAGTTCCCGCGCGGCCTGACGAACCAACTCTTCGTCACCGTCTTGCATCGCTACCACGCGGACATGCGCGCCGCGCGGACGCCACACCGCGCTGGACACCGGCCCGAAAATCGCCACCGTGGGCGCGCCGGCTGCGGCCGCCAGATGAGTCGGCCCGGAATCATTGCCGACGTACAACCGGCAGCGTTCCATCACCGCCGCCACTTCCACCAATCGCAACCCGCGCACCCATTGCACCGGTAGGCTGGCGATCTGCCGTTCCAGTTGCCGCGCCACGTCGTAGTCCGCCTCACCCTCCAGCACCAACACCCGATAACCGAGTTGCTCCGTCAACCACCGCGCCAACGTCGCGAATTTTTCCACGGGCCAGTTTTTTCGCGGCGAGCCGCTCCCGGGATGCACCAACGCCAATCGCTCCTTGCCCCACGCGCCCAACAGCCGGTCGGCGGCAGCTCGATCCGCCTCGTTGGGAAACACGCGCGGACACGGATTGGTCACATACACGGCCAAGGATTCTAATGGTCGGCAATAGTGCTCCGCGGCCGGGATGTTGCTGACGCGCGGCGAACAAGCCAGATATTGTCGCACGCCGCATCGGCGGATGTTGGCCGCAAAAATTTCATCAGGATCATACAAGTAGGACACCACCACATGGAAACTCGCAAAATAGGCGACCAATTCTTGATCCAATTCTCCGTTCGGCACAAAAAACCCTGCCATCGCGCGCGCTTCGATGGAGCGAATCTCATCCGCGTAATATCGTCGGTGCGCCAACTCGATGATGTGCGGATAACCGAGAATCTCGATGTGCGCCTCGGGCCAGCGTTCGCGCAACGCCCCGATGGCCGGTAGCGTCATGATGAAATCGCCAATCGCCCCGCCGCGAATTACCAAAAACCGCGCCTTGCTCACGACCGCATCATGCGCCGAACCTCCCCATCGTCCAAGCGCAATCCCTCCGCAGGCCCCCGCATCGCCCGTCCACTTGCCAAAGGATAGCGCGTGGACTTCCTCTCCTTTCAATTGAGTGGGGCCTATCGGGCGGCGGATCGTACGGGAACTTCTTCGATGCTACACGCTGGAGCGCGGCTCTAAGGCGATTTCGTTGATACTTTGGAGTGAACGCTGCGGATGAGATGGAAACCTCAAGTCCATATTTACGAGATACCTTGCGCCCTTGGGTGGCTGAATCGATGTTAATTCACCCCAAAACCCGGATCACTCAGGGAAATGGCTTACCAAGCTTCATGTGGCTGGGAGCGATCTGCGATACCCATCCGCCACTTATATGGCACTTGGAAAATCAATCGTGCGCTGGCTGTTCTCGCAAGCCATCGCGCAGTGTTTTTACCTGTTGCTCCACCGCGCGGAGCTTCCTTGTTAGGATACCCCGTCGCCGCTCAACATCGGTGAGTTTATAGGAATTTCGTCCGGGCTGCCCCGCAATAGATAGGTAGTCCCTCGCGTATTGTCTTACCTCTACGCTGAGCAATTCGATGTCACCAAGAATTTGTTGCAAGCGAGGAGACGCGAGGGTTTGCGATTGAAGTTCACGAATTACCTCGCCGAGCGACTCGCTCAGCGGCAACACATGACGTAGTGGTGTTGTGTCTCCCGCAATTAGCTCGAAACGATCCTCAACCACCTCTCCACCTTCATGGTAGAGGCGTCCTTTGGGGGTCCCGATCGTCGCCACCGGGCGTTTTTGATAACGGTGCGCAAACGTCAGCTTGGTGCGCAAGCTCTCCGCGAACGGGTTGGCAACCAAATCGTAAAGGCGAACAACGGTCGAACCGTACTTGTGTTCGATGTAGAGTGAAGCGGCCCTCGCAACGGAGATGCCCGGTTGGCTGTAGCTGGTTTGGACCGCGTCGTGTAGCAACCCCGCTTTCACTGCGAAACGACGTGCCTTGTCAAATCGTGTGTCATAGACGATTCGGCCCTCGCGGATCGCGACATTTTCCCACCGAACAAACGAGGACATTCCGACCACCTCACCATTGGCTGAAACGATGGGGCCCCCACTGCAACCTGGTTTGATTTTTGCGCTAATTTCAATGAACCGCGGGCCTTCCGAGATGATTTTCCCATAATCCAGCTTCAACACTTCAGCCCCCTCCGAATTCGCCACGGAGCAAACGGGGTCATTCAAATCGGCGCGACCTGCCAAGGTCAACCAGGTGTGATGTGGGGAATCCAGCTCCAAAACGGCCACATCATCGGTCACGGAGAAAAACCGGACCACTCGGGGCCAATAACGTTCCCCGTTGCGGGTATGGACGCTTATGCGGGCCTTTGCCTCTCCGATGACATGGGCACAGGTGACAAACCGGTTGCTGGCCACCCAAAAGCCCGAGCCCACAGCTTGCGACGACATAACAATCCCACATCCATCGAAAACCTTCGCGGGAATTACAAAATTACTCTGGGATCGATGTTCCTGGTTCCCGGTCTCAGCACATGTATGGAGCGGCCACATGACCAAAGCTACCCGCAACCCTACCACTAACAGCCCGAACCGGAACCCTTCGTGTCTCAAATCCAGGTAGCGATTCATCCTTTCGATGATTGCGGGACTGGAATTGACAGTTTTCAAGCCAACACCTCGGCGGCGCGGCGCATAAGGGCCGGCAGGTTGACGCCGTTGGGACAGAGTCCGGCGGCGGTGGTGAAGTCCACGTGTTCCCAGTGTCGGGCCGATTCCGGTAGGCGCGCGAACAACATCCGCGCTTTGGCACGGTCGCCGTAGGCATCGTGGTAGGTCAAAAACCGCAGCGTGTCGGCCACCCGCAATTCGGGCGGCAGCGCGGCCCCGCAAATGTGGTCGCAGCCGGCACAGTA
>JANWVU010000058.1 GCA_025056465.1 Verrucomicrobiia bacterium
CGTTGCGCTCCGTTGAGCCGGTAGGCTGTGCGGGAAACCATCGCAGCACCTCAGAGGGCGCCGCAACCACCGCTTCGGCACCGGCTTCCTCCAGCTCCTCCCGAGGACGGAATCCCCACAGCGCACCCACCGCAAACATGCCGGCGGCCCGCGCGGTGCGCATGTCGGTGTTGGTATCGCCAAGGTACAACCAGTGCGCGGCCTCGATTCCCACATCCTCGGCAATCTGTCGTGCCGCCATGGGATCCGGTTTCAGCGGCAAGTGCAAGAGTTGCCCGCGCACGACCGCGAAGGTCACCTTAGGGAAAAAGTGCCGCACCACGCGTTTGGTGAATGCATCGGGTTTATTCGACAGGACGGCCATCGGCACGGCGCGTCGCTGCAATGCAGCAAGTAAGTCCTCAATGCCGGGGTACGGACGCGACTCATCAAAACAATGTCGCTCATAATGCGCCCGCATGAGCTCGAGCGCACGTTCGACCAAGTCCTGCCGGTCGGCAGGTAACGCTCGCGCACACAACGTGCGCGCGCCATCACCGACAAAATACCGGTACGCCTCGCGAGGATGTGTGGGACAACCAAGCTTGGCCAGCGCATAATTGGTCGCATTGGCCAAGTCCGCCAGCGAATCAATCAACGTTCCATCCAGATCAAATAGCACCGCACGATACCGGGTCGTCATGATCGCAGCTTACTCTAGGCTAATGTCGCAATGGAGAACATTTCGGCGATGCACGAAAAATCAAGGCGTGGTTGCCTTGGGTTAGTTCGAGCGCAAACCAGTCGGCCCGGTAACCCTGCTGTGTGACGCGCCAGCCGCGCGTGGGCGCGAAAGAAATGAATTCGTCGCGTTGGTCGGCGCCCAATAGCCCGCTGACGATGAGATAGCCACCGGGTCGCAGCCGCGATCGGATGCCGTGCGTGAGAGCGGCGAGAAGATGGCACAGTGCGTCGAGGTACACGTTGGCGAGTACCAAATCAAACGCGCCCGCCGGTAGGCTTGAGTGGATCCGACGTGGTGGGGTGATGTGATTGAGTTTGAAATTGTGTCGGATTTCCCGCGCAGATTGCCGGTCGGGTTCAACCAAATGCAGCCGACAGTGACCGAACCACCGTCGCGCGGCGAGGGCAAGGATGCCGGTGCCCGCACCAAAATCTAAAACATCCCGGGCGCGCCGATGTGCCGTGAGCATGGTAAGGCACATCTGCGTGGTGGGATGGTCACCCAAACCAAAAGCGCTACCGGGCTCGATCAGGATGGGAATTTTTTCCGCGCGCGGTTCGCGCCATGGCGGACCAACCCAAAACGGTCCAATGCAGCGACCGCGATGAAATCGGCGCGTGACTCGGGTGTAATTCCTGTGGAACTCCGTACCGGACTCGACGATCGGTAGGTCACCCGGTAGGGAAAGCGAGCCGGTGTGCCAAATTTTGAGTCGGATGGCGTCGCCCCGTCGCCACGTTTCGCGGCGCAACCAGTCGAAGAACTCCCGTTTTTGGTCGAAGCGGACAAAGTGATGGGCCGTGTCGGGGCGAAACATCTCGGTACCATCAGCAGGGAGCTCTTGAATGCCAAGGATGCCGGGCTGTTCAGCAATGCGCTCTGTCCACACGTCGGCGTCGGCGGCCGGCACCAGCACAACGGTGTAGCGATTCACAGCGAGCCGCGCCAGACCCGCACACGGACGTTGGCAGGCGGCAAAAGAAACCAGTTTAGCAACGTGCTGATGATGCTGATGACCAGCGCTGCGCCCAGGGCCGTCCAGAAGCCGGTGAGGTGAAAAGCCGGTATGAGCCAGCTAATCAGCTTTAACAGTCCAGCGTTGATGACGAGGGTGAACAGTCCGAGCGTCAGGACGTTGATTGGCAACGTCAGCCATAAAAGAATCGGGCGCAGGTAGGTGTTGATGAGCGCGAGGAGGATGGCTGCGGCAATGGTGGCCTGAATGTTATCGAAGCGCACGTTGGCGAAAATCGCGTCCACCACCACCAGGGCCAGGGCGTTGATGGCGAGTTTGGTGGCGAGGACGACCCAGCGGTTCAAAGTTTCCACTTGATGGTGCAGCCGATGGCGTGGGTGACCGGATTTTCTACCGGTCGCCCCGCCAGCACGGCCTCAATGGCGCGACGCAAATCGTGCGAGCGCGCTTTTTCGGGGTGTTGCCAGTTGTCGTCCACCCGCCCGACGTATCGCACGATCCGTTGCGCGTCGAGGACGTATGCTTCGGGCGTGTACTCCGCACCGTAGGCGCGCGCGGTCCGTTGGGTTTCGTCACGGAGATACGGATAGGGGAACTTTTTCTCGCTGTGGCGCTTGACCATGTTGTCGAAGCTGTCTTCAGGGTAGCCGGTCGCGTCGTTGGGATTGATGGCGACGAGTTGTACTCCGCGCGCGGCGTAATCTTTTTGGATATTGATGAGTCGGTCTTCATACGCGCGCGCGTAGGGACAATGATTGCAGGTAAAAACCACCACGAGAACGGCCTTATCCTTGAAGTTCGCCAGTGAGTACTCTTTGCCATCCACATTAGGGAGTCGAAAATCCGGTGCTTTTTGACCCACTTGAAGTTTCTTCATGCTCGTTCCCTTGATTCGTACCGAATTACCTGCGCATCGCGCGGCAAATCAAGAGTAATAACCGACTCCCAAACGTCAAGCGCCCCAACCAAAAAGGTTGAGCGGTGGGAATCGGTTTGCTAAACGCCCCTCGTCATGAGCGGTGGTTCACTTGCTCGGAGGGCAGCGGAGACACTGGTGGCAGCGATGCCGGCGATTGGGCAGCGGCGCGCGGTAATTGGTCTGGATGGTTTCGTGGACCAAATCATCAGCGTCGTGGATAAACGAGATTCGCCGGAACGATTCACGCGTGTGCCGACACTGACGGCTATGGGTCAAAAAATTATCGCGGCCGCCGGCAAAAGCACCAACATCGAGTTGGTCGTGGAGCGAGTGAAGCTGGGCGGCAATGGCCCTATTATGGCCAACGCATTGGCAGTCTTTGGATTGCAGGTGACATACATCGGAAACCTAGGTTATCCGCACCTGCATCCGGTCTTTGAGGAGCTGGCGCAGCGCGCCACCGTGCACAGCATCGCTGAACCGGGGCTGACGGACGCCTTGGAGTTCGATGATGGCAAAATCATGTTGGGTAAACACGCACCGCTGCGCGATGTCAACTGGCACAACCTAACCGAGCGGGTGGGACGCGACCGCCTGCGCGACTTGCTTGCTCGCGCCGATCTGATCGGGTTGCAGAATTGGACGATGCTGCCGTTCATGAGCGAAATCTGGGAGCGCATGCTGACGGAAATTGTGCCGCATCTCACCGACCGGCATTTTTTCTTTTTCGATCTGGCTGATCCCGAGAAACGGGATCCGCGTGACATTGCGCGGGCATTGGAGCTGATCGGACAATTCCAACGGAAATTCGATGTGTATCTCGGGCTCAATGAAAAGGAGGCGCACGAAATTGGCACCGTGCTTGGCTACCAAGGCCCCGCGGAGGGCGAACCGGCCGTGCGCGCGTTGGCAACACACATTCAGCAACGACTCAAGATTACCGGGGTGGTGATCCATCCGCGTGCCTACGCCGTGGCCGCCAGCAACGCAACCGTGGTGAAAGTGGACGGACCGTTCGTTGAGCGACCGTTGATCAGCACGGGTGCGGGTGATCATTTCAACGCGGGTTTTTGTCTCGGCAAACTCATCGGCGCGGACGATGCGGTGGCGTTGCAACTGGGCGTCGCGACCAGCGGGTATTACGTTCGGACAGCCCGAAGCCCCACCGCTTCGCAGTTGACTGAGTTTCTGAATTCGCTCGGCTAAACGGTACCGCGAGCAGCTTTCGCACGACGAGCTGCCATGACACGAAGATAATCCGGGCGGGCCGGCCGGCAGCACCAAGCCTTGTTAATTTTAGACAGGACATAGCGATTGTCACCGGCTGCGACAATTTTGCGTTTTTGGTCGAGTGATGCCCTCGGGCGGAGGATGAGTTATGGGAGCGGCTCGACAGGCTGAGGCGGTCTGCTACAGTGGCGGTGCGGGAGGAGATCAGCATGACGGTTGAGTTGAGACCATCCGATGTGGTGACGTTTGGCGAGGATTGTGAGGTGACGCAGATCCCCAGCGGGGCGAAGGTGCGCGTTCCAAAGGACACGGAGGCGTACGTGGGACAGACCTTGGGCGGCAATGTGACGTTATCCATACCGGGTTTTGGGTTGGTGCAAGTGATGGCGCATCAGTTGAGCGCGTTGCGCAAGGACGGTGTGCCGGTGGCGGCACCGACGGCGCCGGTGGCCAGCGGCGCACAACACGATGGGCCAGCATCGGAAGAGGACGTATGGAAAGTGCTAAAGACCTGTTATGATCCAGAGATTCCGGTGAACATCGTGGATTTGGGTTTGGTGTATGATGTCAAGCTGACGCCGCTACCGTCAGGACGTTCGCGGGTGGACGTGAAGATGACGCTGACCGCCATGGGTTGCGGGATGGGACCGGTGATTGCCGCACAGGCGCGGGACAAGTTGTTGACGGTGCCTGGTGTGGAACAGGCCGACGTTCAGATTGTATGGGATCCCCCGTGGAATCAAAGCATGATCACAGAGGAGGGAAAGAAGCGACTGGGGATCTGGTGACTAGCGGCTCCATTCGGTCAGGTGTCGCCACGGTCCTGTCCAAAACACGGGCTCGCGTTTCGGTGCGCGCGCGCTCAGACAGTACAGACTGTTATCGGGCGGTCCTGTACCAACCAACACCAGGCCGTTGAGATAAACCGGGCTGGTGTAGCGGGCGGGACCATTCAACTCGTAATCCCAGAGGATGCGTTTGCCGTCACCTGAAATGCAGTGGATGCGTCGGCTCATCGTCGCCACGATCACGTCCTCGACACCGTCATCGTTGCTGTCCGCCAGACAAACCTCGCCCAAGACGCGCGCGTGAAGAGGGAATCGCCAGCGAGTTTCGCCATTTTTCAAATTCAGTCGCCAGACTTCGCCATGGATGTTTACCAAGAAACCATCCGTACCGTCGCGTGCCGGTATGATGCGATGCCGGGTGCGCGTCCGTACCGGGGCCACCGGTACTTCCCATAGCAGGCGACCGGTGGCTCCATCAAAACCGTACGAATAACCGTTATCCGCGACCGCAAACACGTCGGCTACGCCATCGTGGTTCACGTCGCGCAGCGCGGGTGCGGTGGGAAACGGGTCGGATGCTTGGAACTGCCACCGTGGGGTGCCGGTTTCCAGATCGAGACAGTACAAGGATTGCACGCCGTCGCCGATGTAGAGGAATCGGCCATCCGAAGCGGCGGCAGCCACGACGCGAGACACCGGAATTTTCCATAGCTCGGTGCCATCCTGCACGCGGAAACAATACAAACCGGTATCGCCATCGCCGACGACGAGTCGGTCGCCGATGATGGTTGGTGTACCAATAGGAGCGTCCGGTTCACCCGGCAGTCGCGCCCGCCAAACCGTGCCGCCATCTGCCAACCGTCGCACCGTCAACCGACGCGTTCGCGCGTCGGTGTCGGCCACAAATTCATCGTTGGCCACGACAGCGCTGTAAGGGGATGGTTGGGGAGAAGTTTCAACCTGCCAAACCGGCACCGCTTGATCAGGCCGCCAACATGCGATGGTGCCCCCAATTGTTTTTGTCAAAACTCGCGTCGCGGTGACGCTGAAAGGGGCGTCAAAGTAGGTTGGTGCTTGGTGAAACCACCGGCGTCGTCCGCCGTTCCATGACATACAATAAACGCGGCGACCCGCGCCCACGACCACGTCAGGATGTCCGTCACGGTCCACGTCATCGAGCGCGAACCCGCGCCCCACGCCCGTCTCAAACACGATTCGCCCGAGCAATTGACCGTTCGCACCCGAAATGCACAACAGCTCCTCTTGTCCATTGTTGAAGACCAAATCAAGAGTACCGTCTTGATTGACATCGGCCATGGAGGGTGTGACGACGGCGTACGGCGACTCCCATCGAATCGCTGAGGTCTGCGCGTGTATCAATTGGGTCCCGTTTTCATGAACCTGAATCTTCTCAGGTAGTCCATCTCCGTCGAGGTCAATTCGCAGGGGCGGCTGCGCTTGGAAGGCCAAGGCGGAACCCGGGCCCAGCGACACGCCGCACCACGAGCGGGTGTCAGTCGGAGTTTGTGGTGTGGGGAAATACACGTTCCAACTGCCACCGTCTTCCGCGAGTTCCACCCGTGGGGGAAACGCTAACGCACGACCGGCCGCGAACGAGGCGAGCACCGCACCGCTTTGAGCGTTGAGCCAAAAAACTTTGCCGCCAAGCGTGCCAACAACCAGTGCTGCTGCTTCCGCATGGTCAGCCCACGCCAAAGCACTCTGAATCCGACTGCCAGTGGGAAACTTCCACTGCAATCGTCCATCCGCGGCCCGCAGGGCGTAGATGGTTCCGTCATCTGACCCAAAAATCACTTCTGCTTCGTCGTTGTTGTCAACATCCCTGACGAATGCCGGCCCGAGAATCGCGCCCTTCGTGACCGCCATCCACAAACGCCGTCCGTCCCTCCCATCGAACGCATACATGTTTTGATCCGTAGAGCCAACGATCACATCCAGAACGCCATCGCGATTCACATCCGTGACCACTGGCGGTGCCTGCACCGCGTCGCCAGTGCGGCTCACCCACAACGGCACGCCGTGACGCCCGGATAAACACCACACCTTGCCCTCATCATCGCCCACAACGACATCCGGCGAACCGTCACTATCCAAATCGGCCACCGCTGGAACAGAGAGGACGTTGCCCCCGGTCGGTGTGCTCCACAAGGTCACCGAAGCGAGTCGAAATTCCAACTCACGAGTTTCGTCCGCACGCAGCGGAATGACAGCGTCCTGCGCGAGGAAGTTTTCCTTATGCACAACCACGGAGTACGTGTCGGTGGGCAACACTTGCTCGACTACCGGCCCCTGAAACGTGGCCTCATAGCCTCGCGTGCCGGTAATGGTGACACCAGCATCGGGCGGGTCTGTGCGGATTCGCAGGCTACCGGTGCGGCGAGTCAGTGAGATCGTCAACGCCCGACGCTCGCCGGCTTTGGGCGCAAATATCCACTCCCGTGGAGCGAATTCGGGTTCCTTCTCTACGTACAACCGGTACGTTTGCCGTGGCCGCAGGGAAATGCCATGAGCGAGTTGTTCCGACGTTACGACTTCATCATTGAGCAACACGGTGGCGGCGGGTGTTTGCAACGTCAGCTCGAGGTGGGCGGGTCGGGTGTTTAGCGCCACCAGCACTACATTGAAGACCACGAACGCCATCACCGCGGAAATTAAGATCTCACGCGTGTGCTGCCGTAGTCGTCGCGCACCGCGGCGCAACCAACCGGCCCGTTTCGCTTCGATCGGCTCCCCTTGTAAAAACCGATCGATGTCCATTCCCAGCTCGAGTGCCGTTTGATACCGCGCGGCGGGGTTTTTCTCCATCGCCTTCGCGCAGATTGTCTCCACATCCGGATGAATTTTGCGGTTGAGCCGATGCAACGGTACCGGATCTTGCGTGAGGATCTGGCGAAGGATTTCCACGACATTCTCGCCCGTAAACGCCGGTTGACCAGCCAACATCTCATATAGCGTGGTGCCCAGCGAAAAGATATCGGACCGAGCATCCGCCAACGCCGTTTTGCCGCTAGCTTGCTCGGGCGACATGTAACGCGGGGTGCCCATCACTTGGCCGCTGGCGGTCAAACCCAACTGCTCACGAGTGTTTTCCTTGGCCAACCCAAAGTCCGTCACGCGCACATCGCCCCGCTGATCGATGAGGATGTTGCCGGGTTTGATATCGCGGTGCACCACGCCATGTTCGTGCGCGTATTGAAGCGCGGCCGCAACTTGCCGGGCGATCATTAGCGCCTGCCGAACCGGCATCGGCCCGCGGGCGAGGATTCCCGCCAGCGATTCGCCCTCGATGAATTCCATCGTGAAATAGTGTTGGCCGTCGTGCACGCCAAAGTCGTGGATTGGGACGATGTTCGGATGCTGTAACCGTGCCGCAGCACGAGCCTCGGTAAGAAAGCGTTGCAGTTGATCTTGCGAGGCGGTAGGTCCGCTCAACAAAAGTTTCAAGGCAACAATTCGATCCAGCCCCTTCTGCCGCGCCTTGAAAACAACTCCCACCCCACCCCGACCCACCTCTTCCAACAGCTCGTAATTTCCAAATTCGGCGATGACATCAGCGCGACCTTGAGTTGCGCCGAAAAAAGATTTCGGGTCGCTACTGGTTTTGGCAGGCGGCGGCAGGTCCGTGGTCGAATGGTTACCCACAACGACATCAATATACCGATGCCGTCTTCAACCTCCAAGCGCCCGCGGATGAAAGGCTTGTTAACGCACTCGTTTGGCGTCGCCCCAAAGATGTTCGAGGCTGTAGCGCGCGCGCAGCTCGGGATGGAACAGGTGCACGAGGACATCACCGTAATCCAACACAATCCACCGGCTGGCAGCGTCACCCGCCTGCCGGCCCAAAAGACCGAGCTGCGAGCGCACCTCCGTTTCCACAGTGTTGGCGAGCGCTTTCAAGTGGGGTTCGGACGTACCACTGGCAATCACGAAATAATCGGCCACAGTAGATACAGCGCGCAGGTCCAGAATGGTGACGTCCTCCGCCTTCTTGGACAGCACAAGATCCCGACATCGTTTGGCGAGCGCGAGAGCGGCATTCTGCGATTTGCGGTTCACCGGTACAATTTGCGCAAGCGAATGTAGCGAAACACGCTGTCGGGCACAAGATACCGGATGGATTTGCCCGCTCGCAAGCGAGCGCGAATGTCATGCGAAGAAATGTTGCAATGATGACCCCGAATCACGCGACAGCGGGACGCCCAGGCTCCTTCGATCACAAAACCGGGGCGCTCCATGACCAGGAACTGGCACATCTGCATCAACCGCTCTGCATCTTTCCAACGCGGCAAATCTGCAACTCCGTCGGCCCCAATGATGAAATAAAATTGGGTGGTGGGATAGATTCGACGCAATTCTTCCAGAGTGTCCACTGAATAAGAAATTCCGCCGCGCCGAAGCTCAAGATCCAAAGGCACAAACCGGGAGTCACCCGCCAACGCTTTGCACAGCATCACCCAGCGATGCGCCGCGGCGGCAAGATCGCGAGCTGATTTGTGCGGCGGGCGATGGCACGGGATGAACCAAACTTCGTCCAGTCGCGCTTGTTCGTATGCATCCTGAGCTATGATCAGATGGCCGAGATGTACCGGGTTGAACGAACCACCCAAAAGGCCAACGCGATGTCTTCTGCTCACCACCATGCCGGCATCCTAAGTGACCGGTTTCATTTTGACAGGGTAAAATCCAAGCCGCTACTGTTTCTGCATGAGCGGCAAATTTTTTTTTACGGTTTTGGTCGTCATCGGTCTGGTGGGATGCGGCAAAAAGGATACCCCGCCTGCCTCGCCGCCGACAACGCCGCCGCCCGCAGCTCCCAAATCGCGCGTGGCTCCTCCACCGTTGCCGATGGATGAACCGGTTGCTGTTCCCCCCTCCGCCCCAGCCCACGCCGCCGCATCGCCGAACATCTCCGCAACCGAGATTTTGCAGCGCTATCAAAGTCATTGGAACGATCCAGATGAGCGCGGGCGATTGATTGATGCCGTGGCTCTTCACGCGATGGAGACAGACAATAAAATGCAAGCTATCCGCTTGTTCACAGAGATGTTGCGCGTGGAAACATCCCCCGAATTAAAAATGACGCTTTTGGACGAACTGGGTTCCAGCGAACATCCGGCAGCGCTGGCGCCCATTCTGGCGCGACTTTCCCCAAATGAACCAGAAGAGGTGCGAGAAGCGGCGCTCAATGCAGCCGAAACGCTGGTCAGCATGTTGGGCTTCGAAAAAAATAAGGACGCATTCGAGCCGGTCGTGGCACTGCTCGACCCCCGTTACCCTACCAGCTTGCGCGAGTTGGCCATCTCAACACTGGAAGACCTCGAAGACAAACGCGCAATACCTCACCTCCAACGACTTCTCAGCGATCCCGACGAAGTCGTGCGCACGGCAGCGCGGGAGGCTATCGACTGGCTTCAGCATGAGGAATGAGCCGGGACGCCCTCTTGGGCCTCCCGGCTCACAGCATTATGCAAACTCACTCCAACTCGTCGACGTAAAAAGCAGGGGCGCGTCCCGAGCGGAGTTGGCCGCGCCGCAGAATTCGGTGAACCCCGTTGCTCAGCGCGACCGGGTCATTGAGCACGCCTTGCAACTGCGCGTTAATCCGCGTAACTACGCCGGTAAGCACTGATGTACCGTTACGATTGGTCAATAAACCGGTCGGTTTGAAGCTCATCGTTCCGATGATCGAAATCGATGCCAAATGGTCAGGAGCTCCATTGTCGTCCCAATCGACGTCGACCGGATCACCAGTCTCTAGGTCTGCTGCGAATGTGAGCACGTTGCTCGTCGCATTGGGAACGACCGACATTAGGTAACTCGCAACCAACCATGGTTGTACACCCGCTGCTGCCGGTCGGCGGTCGACGCGGTTGCTCAATGATGCATCCCATTCTTCGATGTCAAAAGTGTTGTTTTTCAGGTCAATCACCGCCACCATTTGACTTCCATTCGTAGACAGCAAGTTCGTCGTCCCAACTCGGAATGTCCCGTTGGGATTTAACTCTGTCCAACTTATGGTGATCGGGATTCGTTGCTTCTGAGCCTCTACACGCACCGCCATAAACAAAACCAGCCAGACAATGGCTGCGGTTAAGACCATCTTTCTCATCGTTGACTCCTTTTCAGATTTTTTGCACCCTCGCAATGTGGGAATCTACTCATCCCTCGCCAACGCGCAACCTTTTAGTAGACGGTGAACGCCAGAATTAAGAGAAATGCACCCACTGTCACTCCCGCTCCGCATGTCCACCAACATCGTTGCGGGGACTCACCGATGTAGAACACCAAGTCCCGAAATTGGTAAGGCCACGCCGCCATCCAGATCGCGCTTACCACCCAGATGTAACTGAGCACCGTCACCACAAGCCGCCATGGCGAGGGGTGCCAATCCGCCGCGCGCAACGCTTCATTCGCAATCAATAACATCAAGGCCGCCGCAGCGCGCACGGTAAGAAATTGATCGGCGAAATGAATCACCAACCCGTACGCCAGAGGCACTCCCACTACTACTGGCCCGCGCGCCCAGGCCCATTCGTCGGTCGCCGCGCCATACAATCGGATGCCAGACCACAACGCCACGACCGCCATCAAAATCCTGCCGGGCCAAACAGCGCGCGGAATCTTCTTCAAAACCTCCCCGAATCGCTCGGGCGCAATAAGCCCCGGGAGTCTCGACCCTACCCACCACCCACCCAACAACACGGCCATTACCGCCAAACCGTGTTTATCCCAAAAACTCATCGCCTCCCTCGCCCATCACATAACCATACAACGTGGTGGCCGTCGCCCGTTCCACCCGTATCGGCACAATGTGCCCAACCAGACCCTCAGCCCCTTCCACCACCACGATCTTGTTGGTTGGCGATCGGCCGAACATCCGGCGCGGACCCTTATCGCTACGACCCTCCACCAACACCTCGATTACCCCGCCAATCAACGCGGCGTTTTTCGCCGCCATCCGCCGATTCAGATACTGCAGCAGCACCTGATTGCGTCGTTCCTTCTCCCCTTGAGAAACATCGTCTGGCCACGCAGCGGCCGGCGTATCCCGTCGCGGCGAGTACTTGAAAATGAACGCCTGGTCAAAGTCCACTTGCTCCATCAGACTGACGGTTTCCTCAAAATCCTCGTCCGTTTCACCCGGAAAACCCACAATGATATCCGTCGAAATTGCGATTCCGGGCCGCGCGGCCCGCAGCTTCTCAACCACCCGGCAGTACCACGCCCGCGAGTAACCGCGTTTCATCCGCCGCAAAATCCGGTCGGACCCACTTTGGACCGGTAGGTGCGCATGCGGACACAATTTCGGCAACCGCCGGTACGCCTCCACTAAATCATCCCCAAAACCTTTGGGATGCGGCGACGTGAACCGAATCCGCTCCAAACCCGGCACCTCATGCACGGCCTCCAACAACTGCACGAACGGTGATTTGCCGTCTTTTTTCGGCATCGTTTTGCGGCCAAAGCTGGTCACAATCTGCCCTAACAACGTGACCTCCTTTACCCCGCGTGCAACCAACTCGCGCACTTCCTCCACGATTTCCCTGATTGGCCGGCTCCGCTCAGCTCCACGTGTAAACGGCACGATGCAGAACGTGCAGTGCATGTCGCAACCCTGCATGATACTTACAAACGCGGTGACCTTCCGGTCCCCGTGTTCCACCACCAAATGCTCCCGCACAGCCGACTCACTACCGACCTCTTCCGCCACATCCACAATCGCGCGCAATTGCCGGTCGTACTGCTCGGCCGCCGCCGCCCGCTCGCGAAAAAGTTGATCCAAGTAATCCGGTATGTGATGAAAGCGCTGCGTGCCCACCACCAAGTCCACCGCCGGTTGCTCTTCTACCAGGCCCGCCCCGCGGCTTTGCGCCATACATCCCATGTACCCCAACACCAACTGAGGTTGCCGCCGTTTCCTCCGCGCCAACATCGCCATTTTGCCCCGCGCCTTTTGCTCCGCCAAATCCCGCACGCTGCACGTGTTGAGCAAGATCACATCTGCCTCGTCCTCCGAATCTGCCAACACATAGCCCCGTCGCGTCAGCATCGCTGCGACAGCTTCGCTGTCGCGCTCATTCATTTGGCAGCCGTATGTTTTGATGAAGACCCGTTTCAACGCGCGCGCAGCATAGCCAACCCACCCCTACCGGTCAACGCCACCCCCGTGCCCACCAGCCGAGGCAGCCCTCAAAAATCCGTCAGCTCCGCCGGTGGCCAAGCCATTCGCAAGGCATTGCTCACCGCCAGCACATCAATGACCTCTTGTACCAACGCACCCGCTACCGGTGGGAGATACCCCAAAAAAGCCAAACCCATCGCCACCATGCTCAACACCATTCCACCGACGGCGCTCTGCAACGCGATTCGTCGAAATCGCCGACTGATATGCAAAAACTCATCCACCTTCCCCAACGAGCTATCCATCACCACCACCGCCGCTGCCTCCGTCGTAATCTCGTTTTGCGCGCCCAATGCGATGCCCACCGTCGCCGCCGTCAGCGCCGGCGCATCGTTGATGCCGTCGCCCA
>JANWVU010000059.1 GCA_025056465.1 Verrucomicrobiia bacterium
CGCGACTTAGATCTTTGATCTGCGCCATCGCGGCTTCGCCTTGAGCCCCCAAAAACACAAACAATGCGATGAACAGCAGCAAAGGATTCCACACCAATCCCAAAAAACCGAAAACGAACGCGAGCCCTTGGCCGATGATCGCAGCGATACTCGTGGCGCGACTGTACGACATCACCATGGCCAGCAACGCTCGCAACACCCGCCCTCCATCCATCGGAAATGCGGGAATCAAGTTGAACAACACCAGCACGATGTTCACTGAGGCCAGTTTCGTCAGCATCCCAACACCTGGCTCGTGCAACCGGTCGAAATCCTCCAACCCGGTGCCGCTCTGGAGCACGAACACCAGCACAAACGCGATGACCACATTGACCAGCGGACCAGCAATCGCCACCACCAGCTCCTGCCATGGATGGTCGGGCATCCGTTGCAACCGCGCCACGCCCCCAATCGGCAACAAGGTAATGTCCGGGGTGTGGATGCCAAACATTCGCGCCGCGAGCGCATGCCCAAACTCGTGCAGCAGCACGCATCCGAATAGCGCCAATAAAAACAACACGCCGTGCCAAGCGGCCTCGGCGCCACCCAATTGGTAATGGCTGAACGCAATCCACGCCAAGAACAGCAGGAATGTGACGTGCAACCGCACTTCAATTCCCAACACCCGAGCGATTTTGACGGACCATCTCATGTTCGATTTCCTTTCTGGGGCGTCATGGGAGAAAGCAATTCTTTAGGCGCTCAACCACCGCAATACGCGAAAGCGCCACGCGCTCGCATTCAACCCTTCCAGTTCTCGCAACAGTTCGATGAATTTTGTCCCCTCCACAAAAAAGCAGCGCGAGCCGTAAAATACCGCCACCACCGCCGCCGTGGGATATTCGGGATCAATTCCTTGGGATCGAAAATACTTAAGCATCAGCGGGAGGGTTCGATCCCTCCATGTTGCCCAATCCTCTCGTTCCGGCAGCATTAACTCATACACCAACGCCCCCGTGCCGTCTCGTTCGAGCAACTCGCGCCGCGCGTAATTATACTGCTCCCCGGGCACGGATTGAAACGCCGCCGCCATCACGGCCTCGCGAAATTTTGCGAGCGGGTTATCGGACATTGCGTGTGGATTTTCCGGTTGCCCGTGGCATCGCGGTTTCCATGTCGCCCGCTTCTTCCTTGCATAAGACCTCGATCAAATCGCGCTTGGGCGCTTTCACGAGGTCGCGGGGTACCACTTTCTCCACGCGCGAGCGAACGGGTGAAGCCAACTCCTCGAGCAAGGCATGATGAATTTCCTCCGGTACCACCAACCACAAAGCATCGGGGTCCTCCTCGGAGGCAAGGTGTTGAATATGGCCGGCAATTTTGCGCAGCAACCGCCGTTTTAGTTCCAACCGGAAATTGTGATCGTCCGTTACCGGCGCACCCCAGGCCGTGTTGGTTGGCGCTCCGCGTTGACCCGCCAAATCTCGGACTTGTTCCACGATACGGTGGTGTGCCTCTTCCAACCGAATCGTCGCCAGATCCACCAACCGCGGCGTGCCGCGAGGCGTCCTCTCGAGCCGGTAGGCTTTGAGTAAACCGAGGTCGGCAACAATCACCAATTTGGGCGTCATCATGATCCTTTCCCTTGCACCAGTGGTTCCGCTTCGAATACCAACTCGCCCCGCCGGTAGTCCACACGCACCCGACTGTTGTCGCGTACCTCCCCGGCCAAGATCCGCCGAGACAAAGCGGTTTCGACGTGCCGCTGCAGAAACCGCTTGAGGGGGCGGGCCCCGTACACGGGGTCATATCCCTCGCGGGCGATGTGATCCTTGGCTGCTTCCGTCAACTCGAGTTCGATGTGCCGCTCCGCGAGTCGTTGTCGCAGTAGTTTCAGTTGCAGCTCCACGATGCGTTTGATCTGCGCAAACGTCAGCGGCTTGAACAACACGATCTCATCCACGCGGTTGAGAAACTCGGGACGGAAATGCGCCCGCAGCTCGCTCATCACCCGGGCGCGAACCGATTCGGCAATCTCTCCGGTCTCACTCGCGTTCTCAATTAGGTGCGGACTGCCAATGTTCGACGTCATGATAATGATCGTGTTTTTGAAATCTACGGTGCGCCCGTGACTGTCGGTGAGCCGCCCGTCATCCAAGATCTGCAGGAGCACGTTGAAGACGTCATGGTGAGCTTTCTCGATCTCGTCAAACAGCACTACGGAATACGGCTTGCGGCGCACCGCCTCCGTCAACTGACCACCCTCCTCGTAGCCAACATAACCCGGTGGCGCACCAATCAACCGCGCGACGGTGTGTTTTTCCTGATACTCACTCATGTCAATGCGCGTCATGTTGTCTTCGCTATCGAACAACGCCTCCGCCAATGCGCGTGCCAACTCCGTTTTCCCCACGCCGGTAGGCCCCAAAAAAATGAAGGACCCGATGGGACGCTTCGGGTCCTTCAACCCGCTTCGCGCGCGAATTACCGCGTCGGCCACCGCCTGCACCGCTTCGTCCTGACCTACGACGCGCTCATGTAAAATTTGGTCGAGCCGTAACAATTTCTCTTTTTCGCCTTCCAACAACCGCGCCACCGGGATTCCTGTCCACCGCGACACGACCTCGGCGATTTCGTCGGGCGTGACCTCTTCCTGCAACAACCGCTGGCCGTCTTTACCGGCCACGGTTTTGGCCTCCAACTCCTTGAGCTGTTTCTCCAGTGACGGAATTTTGCCGTACTGATATTCCGCGACGCGGCCCAGGTCACCGGCCCGACGCGCTTTCTCCATCTCGTTACGAGCCAGTTCGATCGCCTCGCGCAGCTTCTGCAGGTCCTCAATCGCGCGCTTTTCCGATTCCCATTGCGCCTTGAGCGCGTCGCGCTGACTGCGCGCATTGGCCAACTCTTTCTCCAGCGCCGCCAACCGTTCCTGACTGGCCTGGTCTTTCTCTTTCTTCAACGCCTCGCGCTCAATTTCTAATTGGGTGACCCGACGCTGCAACTGTTCCAGCTCCTCCGGCATGGATTCCATTTCCGTGCGCAACTTCGCCGCTGCCTCGTCCACCAAATCAATCGCCTTATCGGGCAAAAACCGATCCGAGATGTATCGGTGCGACAGTTGCGCCGCCGCCACCAACGCCGCATCCTGAATCCGCACCCCGTGGTGCAACTCGTACCGCTCACGCAACCCGCGCAAAATCGAGATGGTATCTTCCACACTCGGCTCATTGACCATGACCGGCTGAAATCGCCGCTCCAACGCGGCGTCTTTCTCGATGTATTTGCGATATTCATCGAGCGTCGTGGCACCGATACAATGCAGTTCTCCGCGCGCCAGCATCGGCTTCAGCATGTTGCCGGCATCCATCGCGCCCTCGGCCTTACCGGCTCCCACCATGGTGTGAATCTCATCAATGAACACGATGATTTGACCCTGCGCGCGGGCGATCTCTTGGAGTACCGCCTTGAGCCGCTCCTCAAACTCGCCCCGGTACTTCGCCCCAGCGATCAGGGCGCCGAGATCCAACTGCACGATGCGTTTGTCCTTCAAGCTGTCGGGAACATCCCCGGCCACGATGCGTCGCGCCAACCCCTCGACAATCGCCGTCTTCCCCACGCCCGGCTCCCCGATCAGTACCGGGTTGTTCTTCGTGCGCCGCGACAACACCTGGATGCACCGCCGAATTTCACCATCACGCCCAATGACTGGGTCGAGCTTGTTTTGCGCCGCCAACCGTGTCAGGTCGCGTCCGTATTTTTCCAACGCCTCATAGGTGGCTTCCGGATTGGCGCTGGTCACTCGTTGATTGCCGCGAACCTCGGTCAGCGCTCTCAGGAAATCGTCCCGCTGAACATTGAGTTGCTTGAAAATGCGCCCTACCGGCGTCGTCGCCGGCTCATCAAACATCGCCAGCACCAAATGCTCCACCGAGACATATTCGTCCTTGAGCTTTTTGGCATGGTCTTGCGCCTGCACCAACAACTTGTTCAACCGTTGGGTGATGTAACTACCCCCTGCCGCATCACCGCTGACGCGCGGCAACCGTTGCAACTCCGCTTCCGCTTTAGACCGCAACAAATCTGGCGCCACCCGCGCCTTCTCAAACAATCGCGGCACCAACCCGCCTTCTTGCTCCAGCAGCGCCAACAACAAATGCTCCACATCCACCGCCTGGTGCTGGTTGCGCGTGGCAATATTCTGCGCTTCCACCAACGCCGCCTGCGATTTTTCGGTAAACTTGCTCAGGTCCATCGCGCATCTCCTCCGCTTTCGTCCAGACTTGCAGAATGTGGTTTTGTTTTCAACCTCGTGGACTTATTGTCGGAGGATCATGGTGCCACTTCGCGATAGCATTCCAAGCCGCACCACGCCCCTGGTAACGAGAGGGCTGATTTTGGCGAATGCCCTCGCGTTCTTTTTTGAGCTTGCGCTGAGCCCATCGGCCTTACAGCAACTGTTCTACTTGTTTGGGATTGTGCCCGCGCGGTATGCGCATCCTTCAGTGGTTGCCTGGGTAGGTTTGCCTCCGCCTGATTTTTGGCCGTTGCTGACCCATCAATTCCTACATGGCGGGTGGACTCATTTCCTCGGCAACATGTGGACCCTGTGGATTTTTGGTGACAACGTCGAAGACCGCATGGGACACGTGCGCTTCCTCGTTTTCTACTTGCTCTGTGGCGTGGCAGCCGGCGTGGTCCAAATCCTCAGCGACCCCGACTCCACCGTCCCGTGTATTGGCGCGTCGGGTGCCATCTCCGGCGTGCTGGGCGCCTACCTTTTATGGTACCCCCATTCACGCCTGATCATGTTCATCCCCATTTTCTTCCTACCGTACTTTTTCGAGATTTATGCCGCGTTGTATTTGGTGTGGTGGTTTTTGATTCAATTGTTTAGCGGCACGTTGTCGCTACTTGCGCCCGGTCAAAGCGGTGGCATTGCGTGGTGGGCTCATATCGGTGGGTTTGTTGCCGGCGCGGTTTTGTGTTGGGTGTTTCGACGACCGCCCCGCAAATGGGGTCGCGCCGTTCAACCCGATGAATACGGCATCGAGTGGGCGTGGGGGCCATATCGGTAAGCGAACAGGCGAGGAGGTAACTGTGGAGGTCAATCAGTTGTTTTGGTTGTTTTTGATGTTATCGGCGTTGCAGCCGGTAATCCGACAACGCATGCTGGAAGCATCTCGCCAGCGGCTGATCGCGCGCCTCGAGCAACAACGCAAATCGCGGTTCATCCTGCTCGTGCACCGACAGGAGACCATGAGCCTGCTTGGGTTCCCAATTTTCCGTTACATCGACGTGAACGATTCCGAGGAGGTCATCCGTGCCATTCACATGACTGATCCCGAAATGCCGTTGGATCTGGTGTTGCACACCCCGGGCGGACTCGTCCTGGCGTCCACGCAAATCGCACGCGCCATCCAACGTCACAAGGGCAAGGTTACGGTGTTTGTGCCCCACTACGCGATGAGCGGTGGCACACTGATCGCGCTCGCCGCGGACGAAATCATTATGTGTGAGCACGCCGTGCTGGGACCCGTTGATCCGCAACTCGGTCAATACCCCGCCGCATCCATCTTGGCCGCCGTCCGCCAAAAGCCCGTTGCGGAGATCGATGATCAAACCTTGATCCTCGCCGACCAAGCGCAGAAAGCGATTGCGCAGATGCAGGAGCAAGTCCGCGAGCTGTTGGCGGAAAAATTCCCCGTTGATAAAGCAGATGAATTGGCGCGACTGCTGACTTCGGGAACATGGACGCACGACTACCCAATCACTTGCGAACGTGCCCGGCAGCTTGGCCTACCGGTTTCGTGCGCGATGCCCCCCGAGGTTCTCCACCTGATGCAACTCTACCCGCAACCAGTACGTCGTCAGCCCACGGTGGAATACATTCCGCTTCCCCGTGGCCGCGAGTCCGGTCACCGCCGGTAAACGTCCCATAGGTTGAACAGCGCACCATCACCGCGCGCATTGTCTACGTTCCAACCCCAGGCTGTAACCTCGGGGTGTGTCCGTGGCCTCAATTCAGAGGGGGACTTCGCCTTGGTGCGCGAGGGATGGATCCAACCGCGAGCGATCCTCTGTCAACGCCAGGTCATTACGCCGGAAAATTGAAACGGGTGGCAGGGGCGTCGTCACTGAATTCCGCGGCGATGAATTCCGCATGCAAACGATCTCTACACATGTTCGGTGGTTGCTACGCGGGTTACCGAGGTGCCGTGCGCAAACAGGGGCAAAAGAGCCACCCCAAGCGGCGGGTGGATGTGGATCGCTTACGCTGCCCCCTGTCCACCGCGGAAGGCGCGAGTCGCGGACGCATTCAGTCCGCGAAATCATCCCACCCGCTCATAATTCACCACCCCCCAAGGATCGCTCGTTCGCCCACTGCATAATTGACTAATTCGTGACTCTGGGCTGGCATCTGATTTGCAGCTTGGTAAGGTTGCCATGAGAACGGCAGCCGGCATGGACATCATCTTCAAATGCACAAGTTGTGGGCGTGAGCTGTCCATTGATGCCAGCGGTGCCGGTCTCGAGGTGAATTGCCCCATCTGTCAGGCGCTGTTGAAGGTACCGGACGCCTCCACCAGTGACGTGCCGCTGAAACAAACGATCCCGCTGATGCCGTTTGAACCGCCGAAACCACCGGCCGCGCCGCCTCCACCGGCTCCGCCATCGCCGCCCAAACGCTCGACCGGCTCGGCCGCGCGTGGGGCCGGTATCTCCGGTGGAGCGGCCCTGTACAACCTACCGGGTAGCGCCGCCCAACGCAGCCCGCCCACCGGTCAACTCATCGGTGACGCCTCGCGCGGCACCACCGGCCCCGTGAAAGCCGTCGTGACCGATGTGGACATGCCACTCAGCCAAATGATGGTGATCACGCTGAAATGGGCATTGGCCGCCCTACCGGCATTCACGCTGTTGTTCTTGCTCGGCGTGTTGCTGAACAAGTTGCTCGACGTGCTGTTGCGCTAAAGAGCTGTTCCTCTAACCCCGACCGGCGGCGAGTTGTTCCTCGATGGTCAACGTGGTGTCCTGCACCCGGCACAGCCGCGCATACAGTCCGCCCTGCTCCACCAGTTCCTCATGCCGGCCTCGCTCGATGATTCGACCCCGTTGCAACACCAAAATCTGGTCGGCATGTCGGACCGTGGACAACCGATGCGCAATCACGAGACATGTTCGATTCGCCATCAACCGTTCCAATGCCTCCTGAATCAACTTCTCGGTGGCGGTGTCCACGCTGGCGGTGGCTTCGTCCAACAACAAAATCGGCGGGTCTTTCAACAACGCCCGCGCGATGCTGATGCGTTGCTTCTCACCGACGCTGAGTTTCACACCTCGTTCGCCCACTCGTGACTCGTAGCGATCCGGCAGTCGCTCAATGAACTCCTCGCAATTGGCTGCTCGCGCCGCGGCGCGCAACTCCGCCTCGGTTGCCTCCGGTCGGCCGTACAAAATGTTTTCGCGAATCGTGCCGTTGAACAAAAACGGCTCCTGCGACACCACCCCGATTTGCGCCCGCAACGACGCCAGCGTGACGTCACGAATGTCGTGACCATCGAGCAAAATGCGTCCGCTCGTCACGTCATAAAACCGCGCCAACAGGTGAAAGATTGTGCTTTTGCCCGCGCCGGTCGGCCCCACAAACGCCACCGTCTCCCCGGGGCGAACATGAAATTGCACATGGTGAAGCACCGGCACCTCGGGCCGGTACGCGAAACTCACATCCTCAAACCGCACCTCGCCGCGCACGCGTCCCAACACCTGGGCCGTTGACCGGTCCGTCACCTCTACCGGCGCATCCAGAATATCGAACACACGCTCTCCCGCCGCCCGACCGGCTTGAAACATCTGATTCAATCCATGCAGCGTACGCATGGGACCGTAAAACATTCCCAGATAGCCGAGAAACCCCACCAACGTGCCCACGGTCAGCTCCCCGCGCCACACGGCCAGACCGCCCAACCAAAACACCAGCACATACCCCAACCACGCCGCGAGATTCATTGCGGGACTGTACACCGACCACGCGCCCATCACACGGAGCGTCGCGGCGCGCAGCGCGTTGGCGCGCTGACGGAAGCGGCCCGACTCCATCGCCTCACGCCCGAACACCTTGATCTGGCGGATGCCTTGCAGATTATCGTGCAGCAACGCATTGAGCGCTGAGGTGGCCTCGCGCACACGCCGGTACCGACCGTGTGCCGTCAGGGTGTATGCCAGCGCGCCCCCGACCAGCAACGGCACCGGCAGCATCGCCCACCACGCCAGCGTGGGACTGAAATGAAACAACATCACGCCAACTCCGAGCAGTCCCAGTAGCGCCACCGTACCCTGTTCAATACCATCGATCAGCACGCGCTCCACCGCGTTGACGTCGTCAATGACGCGCGTCATCAAATCTCCCGTGGCGCGTTGATCGAAATATCGGACGCTGAGCTGCTGCAGTTTGTCGTACAAATCGCTGCGCATGTCGAAGATCACCCGCTGCTCAAAGCGGTTGTTCAGTTGGATCCGCAGGAAATCAAAAACGTCGCGCACCGCACATGCGCCCAGCAACGCCGCAGCCATCCCCACGATCCACGCCGGCTCTGCCCCCGCAATCAGCCGATCCACCAGCACTTGTGTCAATTTCGGAAACGCCAACCCTGCCAGCGTGGACAACACTGCGCACGCGATCGTGCCGACGGCAAACCACGGATACCGGCCAACATAGCGGGCAACGCGCAGAAAAATTTCCGACGCCGGCCGCTTGCGCGCCACCATCGTCTCATCGTTCACTGTGTCATGCCGGATCATACTGCGAACTTAGCAAATTCATTTTCCAACGCCGGACGCACCATAACGAAACTTCGTTCCACTAAATAAATCACGCTCGCTTCTCAGGCCTTTGGGGGCAGGCTCAAAGTGTCCGCGAGCCGAATCGGGCTAGGCTTTCCATGTTTAGCGGCGTTTCGCCAGTACCTCACGCTCGTATGACTCGACGGCCGATACCCAAGCGACGCCGGGCGGCACACCGCTGCGCAGGCACAGCATGTCCCACACCGCCCCCCACGGCATTTGTTTCATACCTTCCATCCGCGCGAGTTTTTGCGCGAGCCGACCGGCTTTTTCCAAGTCTTGGATGCCGTTGACCGGTTCGAGCAACGCGTAGAGGATTGCCTGCCGGGTGGCGCGCGCCCCAATCACGTAGGCCGCGATGCGATTGATGCTGGCGTCGAAAAAGTCGAGCGCCACCGTCACGCGATCCAGTGCGTTGCCCCGCACCAATTCCTGAAACACGGCCCGCACGTCGTCGTTGAAAATCACGACATGATCGCTATCCCACCGGATCGGACGGCTGACGTGCACGAGCAACCGTTTGTGGAATTGCAATAGCGCGGAGAGTTTGTCGTGGATGGTTTCCGTGGGGTGGAAATGGCCCATATCGAGGCAGAACACGACGCCGCGCGACAGTGCGTAGTGGCTGTAAAACTCGAAGGAACCGACGACGTAGTCCTCGCTCCCGATGCCGAACAGTTTGCTTTCCACCGAGTCCACGCAGCCCGGTAGTTTTTCAGCGAGCATCTCATCGAGCGACTGGATCAACCGCGCGCGTGGGCCCCACCGGTCTGCTGGATGGTCTTTCGCTCCATCGGGAATCCAGTGATTGATCAGACACGGCGAACCTTGCGAGGCGGCCATTGCTGAAGCAATGCGCCGGCAGGCTTGCCCATGACGCACCCAAAAATGTCGGATACCGGTATCGGGGTGCGACAACGTAAATCCGTCGGCTGCCTTTGGGTGAGCGAAGAAGGTGGGATTGAAATCCAAGCTGATCCCACGCGCTTTGGCCCAGTCCATCCAACGCTGAAAATGGCGAGGTTCGAGCGCGTCGCGGTTCACTGGTTTGCCGTCGGTCTCGGCGTAAAACGCATGCAAGTTCACGCGCTGCACACCCGGCAGTAACGCCATGACTTGGTCAAGGTCCTGCCGCATTTCATCGCCGTTGCGCGCACGACCGGGGTAGTTGCCGGTCGCCTTCAACCCGCCGCTATCCACCGCGCCCTCGCGCACCTCGAAGCCCACGACGTCGTCGGCTTGCCAACAATGCAAGGAGATGGGTACGGCACGCGCCTGCTCGATCGCACGGTCGGTGTCCACGCCCAACTGCGCATACGCATCGCGGGCGTGTTGGTAGAGGTGTTCGATTTCCTTGTCGCTCGGACGAGGGAAGAGGTTTACGTTCATGGGAGGATCAAGTTTGGGGTGGCTGACGGGATTCGAACCCGCGACAACCAGATCCACAGTCTGGGGCTCTAACCAGGCTGAGCTACAGCCACCGCCGTCAGCGTTGGAGATTAGCATTGGCCGGCCGGAAGGGTCAAGTTATGCTCCGCCGCCGTGAATCGGATTCGCCTGCTGCCCGAGCACATCGCCAATCAAATCGCAGCCGGTGAAGTCGTAGAACGACCCGCCTCGGTGGTCAAAGAACTCGTCGAAAATTCCCTCGATGCCGATGCCCGGCAGATCACCGTTGTGGTGCAACACGGCGGGCGCTCGCTGATTCGGGTGACGGACGACGGATGGGGCATGAGTCCCGACGACGCCTTGCTGGCCCTAGAACGACACGCCACCAGTAAAATCCATCGCGCCGAAGACCTTTACCGGATTTCCTCGTTGGGATTTCGCGGCGAAGCGTTGCCAAGCATTGCGAGCGTCTCGCGGTTTGTGATGGTCACGCGCGAGCGAGGCGCGCTCAGCGGCACGCGGGTGGAAGTAGCCGGTGGCAAAATCCTCAGTGTGCGCGAAGAAGGGGGCGCAGAGGGCACCACGATCGAAGTGCGCAACCTGTTTTTCAACCTACCGGCGCGGCGCAAATTTTTGCGATCCGATACCACCGAGTTGGCGCACATCGAACACATCGTCACGTTGTGCGCGTTGGCACACCCGCGCGTGGCGTTTCGGTTGGTGGGCAACGACCGAGAGCTGTTTCATTTAGCACCGGTGACCGAACTGCAACCGCGGTTGCGCGAACTGTATGGTGCCGAACTAGTGCAACGGCTTGTGCCCGTGTCGTGGCAGGAGAACGGGATCGAAGTAACCGGCTGGATTGGCCAAGCGGGAGTCAGCCGAGCCGACCGGCTGCAGCAATTGTTTTTCGTCAACGCACGCCCCATCGAAAGCCGCGCCCTGCAACACGCCGTGCGCGAAGGCTATCACACCGCCCTGATGCGGGGTCAGTACCCGGTAACCTTTTTGTTCGTGCGCCTCGATCCCGCTAGCGTGGACGTCAACGTCCATCCCACGAAACGCGAAGTGCGGTTTCGCGACGAAGCGACTGTGCGGCGCATGGTGACCGAGGCGGTGCGGCGCGCATTAGCCCCACCCGAACCGCGCGGACAACTGCGACCGCTTCCTGCATCGGTAACCATCGCATCACAGAGTACCGGCAGCTCCGCCCCACCGGTTGCGGCAACGACGACCGCGGGGCCACCCCTACCGGCATCGGCGGAGTTGCTGCCGCCTTTGAGCGCCGAGGTGCCGGGCGAGCAGAACGCGCGTTGGAAAATCCTCGGCGTGATTGGTCGGCTCTATGTGGTCGCGGAGTCGCCGGAAGGTCTCGTGCTGCTGGATCAACACGCGGCGCACGAGCGAGTGTTGTTCGAGCGGATGTTGAAAACGTTGGATCAACCCGCCGCGCCGTCGCAACGCTTGCTGTTGCCGGTGACGCTGGAGTTGGAGGCCCGCGATGCGGACTTTCTGCGGCACAACCTCGCCACCCTGCTGAAGCTTGGTTTCGGGGTGCATGAGTTTGGACCGCGCGCGTTTCTGGTGGATGCCATCCCGCCGTTTCTGCCGGATACGGATTTGGCGGAGTTGATGCGTCGCATTCTCGATGAATTGCGACAAACGGGTGAGCAAGTGCACTCCCGCCGGTTGAGCGAAGATCAAATCGCCACCACGGTCTGTCGCCACGCGGTGAAAGCGCACGACCCACTGCACGGCCCCGAATTGGTCTCGCTGCTGGAGCAGTTGCAGCAGTGCGAGCTGCCGTACACCTGCCCGCACGGTCGGCCCACGATGATCCAGATTTCGTACGCCGAGTTGGAGAGAAAATTTCGCCGCGTGGTGTGACGTGACACGGGCCGCAAGGCAAAACGGCTTGTCGGTGGTGGCCGGTAGGGATAGAAGACGCGCACATGAAGTCGGCGGAGGAACAACTGGCGGAATTACAGCAGGGCTGCGAGCGGGTGGTGACTTCGGAAGAGTTACTGGCGAAATTGCGACAGGGACGTCCGCTGCGGGTGAAATTGGGGTGCGATCCGACCGCGCCCGATTTGCATTTGGGGCACAGCGTGGTGTTGCGGAAGTTGCGCCAGTTTCAAGACCTCGGCCATGTGGCGGTGTTGATTATTGGTGATTACACGGCGTTGATCGGGGACCCGACCGGCCAGAACAAGACGCGGCCGATGTTGTCGGCCGATCAAATTGAGCGCAACGCGCAAACCTACTTCGAGCAGGCCGGTAAGATTCTCAATACGGCACCCGGTAAGTTGGAGATTCGGCGGAATAGCGAGTGGCTGGGGAAAATGACGTTGGCCGATGTGTTGCGGTTGGCAGCGCAGATGACCGTGGCGCGGATGTTGGAGCGCGACACGTTTCAGCAGCGCTACCGGGCCGATGTGCCGATTGGGATTCACGAGTTTTTGTATCCGTTGATGCAAGGGTACGATTCGGTGGTGGTGCGGGCGGATGTGGAGCTGGGTGGGTCGGATCAGTTGTTCAACAACCTTGTGGGTCGCGACCTGCAACGGGACGCCGGGCAGGAACCGCAGGTGGTGATGATTTTGCCGATTTTGGAGGGGTTGGA